>CBDTZI010000130.1:0-8363 GCA_965364865.1 uncultured bacterium
TTTCAGGGTGGCGAAAGAGTTCTTCGAGTTGCGGATCGCTCCGCTGACGGATGGCCATGTACTGCGAGTCAAAACGACCCGCCTGCCGCATCATCCACACCGGCGTTCGCTCGGTTTTTTCACGACGGGCGGCTCGCAACAAAAGATCGTTTTTGATCAACTTCTTACCTTCCATGAAAAATCTTATGCGTTCGCTGAAAAATGCGTCTTCACGCCGCAGCGATACGCGTCGTCGGCTAAATAGGTATCGAACACCGCAGCCACGTTCCGAAGTAGCACCCGACCCAGCGGGATGGTCACACGAATGACACCATCCGCTTCAAATGATACGAGTTGATCCTGCTCAAGCTCTTTAAGCACCTCAAGCTCGCGTGCAAAATAAGTACTAAAATCAATTCCAAACCGCTCTGCGATCAATTTTGGTTTGATTTCCGCATACCCGTATAGATGTTCGATCAGCGCCTGACGAATACAATCGTCGTCGTTGAACGTAAAGCCTCGTTCCACCGGCGTTTCGTTGTTTTGAATACAGGAAACGTATCGATCGATCTCTTTCACGTTTTGCAAAAATCCCACGTCGCGATAATGGCTGATCGATGAGACACCCGCCCCCAGTAAGTCCAACCCACCACCGGTGGTCATGCCCTGGAAATTACGCTGCAAACTTCCATCACGTAGCGCCGCCGCCAATCCTTCATCTGGCCTGGCGAAATGATCGAGCCCGATGAATTCGTAACCGGCGGATTCAAACATCTCCAATCCGATGAGAAACATCTCGAGTTTGATTTCGCTGTCGGGCAGCTTGGTGTAATCCATCCCACGCTGCGTTGCGATTTTTTCCGGAATTTGTGCGTAGTGATAATAGGCGATGCGATCGGGAGACAACTCGATGGATTTTCCGATCGTGTCGCGAATGGTCTCCGGCGTTTGATAGGGCATGCCGTAGATGAGGTCGAAGTTGACGCTGTCAAATTGTAACTCGCGGCACTGCGTCACCGTATCGCGCACCATCTCAAGCGGCTGAATGCGGCGGATATGCTTTTGCACCTGCTCATCGAAATCCTGAACACCCAACGACACGCGATTAAAACCAATCTGTCGAATCGTTTTCAAAAATTCCGGCGAACTGGTGCGTGGATCGATTTCCATCGACACCTCTGCATCACCGGACAAGTCAAAGGCTTCCAGTGTCGCTTTGTGCACGCGCGTCGCCTGTTGGGGCGATAAATACGTCGGCGAACCACCACCCCAATGCACCTGCCGGAGTTTGCGGCCGGGAGAAACCGTGGTAGCCAGTTGCTGGATATCCTGAATCAAAGCGATGAGATAGGATTCAATCCGATCCTGAGCACCGTCGCTATCGCTACGCATAATTATTTTGTTGCACGCACAGAATTTGCATAGCGTTTCACAAAACGGAATGTGTAAGTACAGCGACAGGTCGTAGGTCGTGGTTTTTTCATTGCTCTGCTTACGCAGGATATCTGTTTGCGAAGAATCAAAATCCTTCCACCACGATGGCATGGGGTAAGAGACGTGTCGCGGCAATGATAAGCCGGAAAATCGTCGAAACACTTCCATATTCACATTGGTTGACATCAACGTCATGATCACGATCCCTCCGTCTGCAATCCGTCCATCTGCAATTCATCAACGACGAATGGCCCATTGATCTTGGAAACTTCCGCACTGGAGATCGTCGCACTCGAGGCTGGTTTCTCTTTTCTGTCAATGATACGCTCGCAGGATGACGGAGTCTCATATTTTATTTTTGATCCATTCGGCATGGCTTGCTGGACATAATCCACCAAATGGCGATCCACCGAATCCACCGCGTTGATAAAATGTTCGCTACGACAAAGCTCATCCGCGTACGCTGCGACTTCGTCTTCAAGTTGCTGCGCCGAAATGACTCGTACACCCTCGATCGAATCCAAACCCGACGTCGAACCAAACATGTTAAAGTCGATGATTAAAAGCGGTTTCGATGAAAAATCACGAAGCCCGTTCAGTTGATCGGCGTGAAGGACCGGCTCTTCCCGATCGATACCAAAGATCACGATATCCGCTTGTGCGATCATGCGGATCACCGCCTGTTCAGCATAGGATTGCACACGAAAACGCTTGCCGTGGCCAATCGCCTTGCGCAACATTTTCACCTGGCCACCCTTTTTATGGCCGCGATACAAGAGTGTTAATTGCCGGCTGGGCATATCGAAATGTTCGATCAACGTGTTGAGCACCGACGCAGATGTCGTGGATCCGCCGATGACCATGACCTGACACGAAGCCAGATCGATATCTGATGTTTTCATCAATCGCAACAGTGCGGCATAACAATAATCGGGATCGTAATGTCCCCAATCCGTTTTCGACCGAATTTCGCGTTCGATTTCAAAAACATCGGCTAACAGTTTATTCGCCCTCGGACCCGCGGTACCCGCACACTGAGCCAATCGATGAGCGGCTGAAAGTTGTTCTCGTATATCGCGTTCACCCGGTAGCGAACTGTTCAGACCCGCTGAGGTACGAAGAAGCTGATGATACGCCTGTGCACCACGCAACACATTGACCGATTTGATCTGTTCGCCGTTTTTTCCGAACAGGTGTTGCCTGGTTTGTTCAATAGCCTGTTGCTTAAGCTCTTGAGTCCCATGTGCGCCGTTGAACCATCCGTAAAATTCAAACCGATGACAAGTATTCCACAGCAGGGCTTCGCTGAAACCCACCTCATCGCGAATTTTTCTCAGCAGGGATGGCACTTCGCACTGCGAGCGTTTCACCTTGCGAAGGTCTTCGATGTTGGTGTGTTCAAGCTTGGGCCCCATGCCCTGATCCAATCGACCCTGCATCGACACCCCCACCATCACCAGCGAAGCCACATCAGGATCATCTGCCGGTTTTTCAGGTGTGCCATATAGTGGTGGCACCTGGTGATGATTCCACGACGAAATCGATCGAGTTCCATGCAACACCAAATCTTTTAAGGCTTGAATAAAAGGGTCATAACAGTTGAGCGCCGGGCACAGGAATAATTTTCCACCTTGCGGTTCAAATGTTTCGCGAAAACGAACGCCGATTTCTTCGAGTGTTTCCAGACAGTCGGCGGTAAAGCTGATCGGGCAAACCAGTACGTTTTTCTTACCGTCTTTCGCCAGTTGATTCAGCGCCTCATCCGTTTGTGGTCCCAGCCACTCCACCGGACCAAGCCGACTCTGATAGCTGAGCGAATATCGATCCACAGGCCAACCCAGTCGCTGGGCGACCAATTCTACCGACTTAAGAATATGTCGTTGATATGGATCACCGTTTTTGATGTATGAAACCGGCATGCTGTGCGCCGAAAACAGCAGGTGCGTATTTTCGGGTGAGAGGTTGTGTTCGCAACCAAACGAATGAATCAACTCCGCTTGAGCGTGCGTATAGCCTGCGTCGTCATACCACTGTGAACGAAATGTCACCGACAACTCCAGCCCAATCCGTGCAAGTTCTTGATATAAAACTCGATGGGCGGTTCCGGTCGAGGGATCACTGAACTGCGGATACATGGGGATCACAACAAGCTCTTCGATACCCGACGATACGATTTCTTGCAACGTTTCTCGAATGGAGGGTTGACCATATCGCATGGCATAAAACACGCGCCAGTCAAAAGTGAGTTGCTGTTGAAGTTTCGTCACCTGATCTTCGGTAATGGTTTTCAGGGGTGACCCTCTATCGGTCCAGATGGTTTTATACATCCTGGCTGAATTGGACGCGCGGAACAGCGCGATCATGTGCCCCAGCGGTTTGGTCATCCATTTCAAACCACGGGGTAAGCGAATCACGGAAGGATCCGAAAGAAATTCTGCTAAATAGCGACGAACCGCGGGTGTATCCGGTCGATCCGGTGTACCCAGATTGATCAGCAACACACCGCGCCGGGGAATGTGTTTTGATTTCGCTTTTTCCGGTTGGTCGCTTTGTGCGAATGGATGTTGGTTTTCTTGCATCAGTTAAATCTCCGAACAACAATCATGCCTGGCTTGACGTCCGTGCCGCTCCACTCGAGCAACACTACATATCCGAATAGACATAGGAATGATAATTCGACGTCGTAATTCGTGCGTTCATCTTTTTTTATGAGCGCACAACTATCTGCGCATGCGCAGGCTAAGCAGGCGGTGCCCGGGATATGACATTTCGGTTGGTGAGAATCCAACAGTGTGGATGAAACATATCGACCCAGGCCGTGTTGGTAGAGGTCGGGAGTAAGGATCGCAATGTTTTATGGATACGATTTTGTCTCAGCAAATCACTCAACGTGCGAGACAAACGCGGAGCGCTGAGCACGAGGAGCGAAACCGATAAAACGACTGTCGCTTCAAACGGGAGTTTCTGTTGCAGATCGGGATGTATGCAATCCAGATGAACCAGGCCCACCACCAGGGTAAACGCCAGACACGATCGACGATCCGCCTTGAATTGTAACCAGCGTACCCCTTTGACCTTCAAACCGAAAAAGACCATCGACAACAACAGCAGAATCCAACCGCCCACCTGATCAACCGAAAAAGTACCCGCGAAAATATCCTTCCACGCGCCGACTACAGCAGGGGTATGAGCGAGGGCCATGATAGCCCAAAAACTTTTACGCAGGTGATCGGGACTGCAAACAGCTCTAAGATGTTTGATATTCTTGTAGTGCATGTTCTGTCGGCCCTGTGCTCTGTAATTGTGAGCATCCGCTAATATACCCAATCGACTGATCAGGCCAAGTTTATTTTCTCAAACTTTGGAAACCCGTGTAAATAAACGCGCCTCAATCTTCTACATTAGAAACCATTGATGACTCCGGGTCCAAACTGTTCTTGTTCCGTCAAAAGGTTATCAAGCAATCCGGATGCCATATTGATTCATATACGAGCATATCTTATGAAAAACGATACTCGATCGACGGATAGCATCGAACTTGCCCTTCTCCTGGTCCGAAATCGTCGATATTCTCCATATTTCGGTGTTTGATCATCATGACCCCGTGTGCTGGATTTTCACCATCAATCCCAGTAATTTGTCTTAGCGAGGTTGAAAATCGTGATCCTTGTGGATGATTGGCTCCGAAATAGTGCATAGAAGCCTCGTACCGAACGATAGACGATAGTCAGGATAACGATGGAACCAACGGGAAAGCCCTTATTTATATATGACGGAAGTTGCGGATTCTGCCGGGCGTGGGTGGAAAGACTCAAAGCCCGCACCTTTGACCGCATTGCATTCGCCCCCTTTCAGGAGGCGTCTACGAATTATTCCCAGATATCAACGGATCAGTTCGCCGAAGCGGCCCATTTCGTAGATGAGCATGGCG
Source organism: uncultured bacterium (assembly GCA_965364865.1). Classification (GTDB taxonomy): domain Bacteria; phylum Planctomycetota; class Phycisphaerae; order UBA1845; family UBA1845; genus CBDTZI01. The sequence goes on from CBDTZI010000130.1 coordinate 5,345, forward strand.
AAATATCCAACGGTGCGGAAGCGGTATATCGCGCACTAACCTACGCACCCTGGCGAAGCGGGTTGTATTGGGCTTATAAAAAAGTTCCCGGTTTTGCTCCGATCAGTCGAGTGGGATACCGATTCGTTGCAAACCATCGCGGATTTGTCTCTTTGATGACCAAACTGTTTTGGGGAAATTCGCTGGGCGGGCCAACTCATCATCTCGCGCGGTGGTTGTTCCTGAAATTGCTGGCTGTGGTTTATCTCATCGCGTTTGTGTCCGCTGGTGTGCAGATTCTGGGGTTGATCGGGCAAGACGGCATCACACCGGCCTCCGACTGGCTTAGGCTGGTGGAAGATCGCATCGGTGACGATCGGTACTGGCGAGTCCCGACACTGTGCTGGTTCAACGCCAGCGATTTATTCCTGCAAGGCCTTTGTTACGGTGGCGCGGGTCTGTCGATCCTGTTGATTCTGGGGATCACGCCCCTACCCATACTTATTCTGTTGTGGGTGATGTATCTTTCGATCTGCAACGTCGGCGGCGTGTTTTTTAACTTCCAGTGGGACAGCTTATTAACCGAAGTGGGCTTTCTGGGAATCTTTTTTGCACCCATGGGGCTTTGGCCGAGAATGGATAAGGTCGCACCCCCTTCCAAAATAGTGCTGATGCTGATCCGCTGGCTGCTATTCAGGCTGATGTTTTTGTCCGGCTATGTGAAACTCGCCAGCGGAGACGTAACGTGGAATAATTTGACGGCACTCACACTCCATTACGAAACCCAGCCGCTACCCACATGGACAAGTTACTACGCTCACCAACTCCCCCTGTGGTTTCAAAAATTCTGCTGCGGCGTGATGTTTATCATCGAATTGGCGATCCCGTTTTTTATCTTCGGACCTCGCCGTTTGCGACAGATCGCGTTTTTCAGCTTCGTGGTATTCATGATGCTGATCGCAGCCACCGGCAATTACAACTTTTTCAATTTGTTGACCGTGGTGCTCTGTTTTGCATTGCTCGACGACGGTTTTTTGAAACGATTTTTCCCAGCGAAAAAAATCGATTGGCTGAATCAGACTCAGCCATACAAAGCCAGCGGCTATATGCGCGGTTCTATTTGTGCATTGCTTGCGGTAGTGATTGTGTTTGCCAGTGTGTTGCAGGGTTTAAGGCGTTCGCCCTACTGGAAAAACATTCCACCCGCCGCTCGACAAACGATGGCCTACACCGCACCGTTTCGCAGCGTCAACAATTATGGTCTGTTCGCCAACATGACCGAAACCCGGCCCGAGCTGATCATCGAGGGTAGTCACAATGGTACAACGTGGGAAGAGTATGGGTTTCATTACAAACCCGGTAATGTTCAGCGACAGCCCGGATTTGTTCAGCCTCATCAGCCTCGACTGGACTGGCAGTTGTGGTTCGCGGCACTGGGAAATTATCGTAACCCCCGTAACCAGTTCGTGTTTAACATGATGAACCGTATTTTGATTGACGAGCCGGAGGTGATGAAGTTTATCGCACACAACCCCTTCCCGGATGAACCGCCGATGTACATCCGAGCCGTGAAATATCGTTATACTTTTACCGACCTCGAAACCAAGCGCAAAACCGGTGCATGGTGGAACCGCGAACTGCTCGGCACCTATGGCCCGATGCTGACCAAGCCGAGAACAAAATAAAAATCGAATTTTCAAAATAAGGGTGGCATGGTATCTGATATCCATGCCTGCACCCGTCGCTCGCACTCGGGATCGGATTGGGGGACGATGCTGCGTATGGCACACTCTGATGCAAAACAATATAATGAATCCACTATTACCGGGCTGGAAACGTATCCTCAATCTGACATGGAACTATACAAAATGATTTATCTTGATCACAACGCATCGACGCCGGTACATGAAAGTGTACGAAAGGCGATGTGGCCTTACGTTGAAAAATATTACGGCAACCCCTCCAGCAGTCACGCACTCGGCAAAAAAGAACGGGAAGCTGTCGATCATGCACGGGCGCAGGTCGCGTCGCTGCTCGGCGCGAAAACCAGCGAAATCATTTTCACCTCCGGCGGAACCGAATCCAACAACCACGTGATCAAAAGCGTCGCCTATACTCTGCGCGATCGCGGTAAACACATCATCACGTCATCAGTAGAACACCCGGCTGTTTGCAATCCGTGTCGTTTTCTTGAACAGCAGGGCTATGAAGTTACTTACGTCGGTGTTGATTCAACGGGATTAATCAACGCAAAAGATGTGATCAATGCGATTCGCAAAGACACCATATTAATCTCCATCATGCTCGCCAACAACGAAGTGGGTACGATTCAACCAATTCAGGAAATATCCGTCGCCGCCAAAGAAGCGAGTGTGTGGTTTCATACCGACGCCGCACAGGCGTGCGGAAAAATTCCCACGCGAGTCGATGACCTCGGCGTCGATTTTCTCACCATCGCAGGTCATAAAATGTACGCTCCCAAGGGCATCGGCGCACTATACATTCGAGATGGGATCAACATCGAGCCGCTCCATCACGGCGCGGGCCACGAAGGCGGTCGACGCGGTGGAACCGAACCGGTTCCCACGCTGGTGGGTCTAGGGGCGGCTGCCGAACTGGTTAGTAAGCATATTCACGATAATAACGTTCGATCGTTACGTGATCAGTTGCAGCACGGACTTGTCGAATCCTGGGGCGATCGGGCGATGGTGCTGGGTCATCCCGAATTGCGACTCCCTAACACATTGGCCATCGGATTTCGCGGCTGCGTGGGCGGCGAGGTGTTGGCGAAGTGTCCGGAAATCTGTGCGAGCACGGGAGCGGCCTGTCATTCCGGCAAGCCGCAACGGTCCGCGGTGCTGACCGCGATGAATATTCCCGAAGAAATCGCGTTTGGCGCGGTGCGCTTCAGCCTGGGAATAAATACGACACCCGAAGAAGTTAATAAAGCGGTAGAACTGTTGAGCCATGTAGCTCGCATCTAGTGCCGTTTCCAAAAAGGTTGTGTCGCTTTTCTTCCCCCCTTATTTTCAAGGGGGGA
>CBDTZI010000131.1:0-8360 GCA_965364865.1 uncultured bacterium
CCGGATGGCCGAGTGATGATGTATGACGCGGGAAGTTTGCATTGGCCAGCCATTGGTCGCAGTACGGTGATTCCGTTTCTTCGACAGCGCGGAATAGACAGAATCGATCGGGTATACCTTAGTCACGCCAATCTCGATCACTACAACGGTCTGATCGATGTGGTGGAGGCTATCCCAACCGATTCGATTGTGCTAAACGAATACTTCCTGCGGAAAAATAAAAATAAGACCCCTATTCGATTTCTGATGGACCAATTACGCGAACGTGGAATCAACATTGAGACGATCGAGTCGGTGCGCCGGAAATGGAGTGAGGGCGATGTGACGTTTGAACATCTTTGGCCGGTCGGGGAATTCGACGCATCGTTATCGAATAATAACGCCTCCAGCGTGATGAGAATTACTTATAAAAATCATTCGATTTTGTTCACCGGCGATATTGAAGATCGTGCACAAAGCGAGCTGTTGGCCCGTGGCGATTTGCATGCCGACGTGTTGGTGTTACCGCATCACGGCAGTATCCGTTCGAGCACCGAATCATTCATTAAAACGGTCGGCGCAAAGATAACGATCCGTTCGACTCACGATCGAACCAAAGCATTGGGTCAGCAATTTGGTATTGCCGAAATGCTTGGCCCCGCCGCCTATTACAACACCGCCGAGGTCGGGGCGGTAACCATCATCATCGATTCACAGGGATTTCATATCGATACGGTTCACACATTTCGAACTACACAAGAGTCGCATTAGAAAAACACATGGCGGTTGCGGTGCTCTAATCACAACTACAGTTCTTCAGGTTGTGTGACGAATCTAGCAACAAATGAATCAGTCATCGCAGTACTTAAAATTCAAGTGTGACGCCCTCTCCTACTGGGGGAGGGATGAATTTTTCAAAATGATCGCTCTTCCAATAAAACCAGATTAACGAAGAATCTTCCAGCGGCTGCGAGAATTCAAAAGAAACCTCAGCTGGACGTTGATCCGAGGTCATCGAGGTCACCGTAGCCGACATCCCCGTTAACTCAACACGATCGCCGAGAAGCAGCATGTGCTTTTGGCCACGTGCCAGACGATCAAACCCCACATACATGAATCCTTTAGCGGGTCGGATTTCCAGAGTATGTAAATCTGTACGAAAGACATGGGTCGAACCTTTCTGACATGGTGAAAGCACTCGCGTATGAGCGGGAAACGGTTTTCCTTCCACAGCAAGATGTTCGGAGAGAAATCCACTAAACAGCGGAATTAACGAATTTACAATAATAACGCTTTTTTCCTCAATCTGTTGATACTCAGCAATATCAGGATGCATCTGTTCAATCGTCGTTGGTGGACCCATGGGAAATGCAGACCGTACCGCAAATAGCAATGGGGAGAGTGCAAAATGTACAACCACAAAAGCAACGACCATGCATCCCGTCATTCGAGATCGCAACTTCGACAATCGAGATGAGTTTGTTTCTCGCACGGATAACCACGCGAAATTAAGAAATTGAGCCAACAAGGCTGCACCGCCGAGTCCCGTAAATCCCAAAACGCGATCACCGGGAAAAGCGGCACAAACAGGAATGATGGATAACAACATTCCGGTTGCCCAAAATTTTGTTAACGCGTTCCATCGAAGGCGGGGGATCACTACCATGGCAATACCTGTAATACCGATCACCGCAAGGATCGTAAGGTAATAGGCCGGGAATCGCCCGAAGATCGCGGATACGCCATATAGATCTGAAGGGGGTAATAGCCACTGCGCCATTAAGTAGATGGGGAATCGTTCGATCAAACTCAGCAGAAATTGCCCCGATTCGCTGAGCGGATCAACATAAAGGTCCGCTCCAACAATCCCATACCCCAAAAAGGACCAGACGAATCGCCAAACCACGACCACCAGGGTGTAGGGTAACAATGTGCCAAACCGTTTTTTCCATGACCCATGATCGAGAAACACGGCATAGGCGAAAAGATAGGCGCAGGTGCTGATTCCTTCCTCTTTGGCGAGCAGGCTCAACACCAGAAAAACAGGCGCCAGCCACAAACCCAATTTCCATTGTTCTCGACGCCAGCGCATGTGGGTTAATAGACACAACAAACCAAAAAACAGCGAGATCAATGCATTACGATTCGACAGCCAAGCCGCGGGAAGTGTTCGCGCATCATCTATGGCATACAGTAACAACGCCAGAGAAGTCATTACGGTAACCCCCATCAATCGTTTGAAAAATAGGCCGACCGTAAAAATCACAACAACAAACCAAACTATACTGTGCAAGTGCATCAGTGCAGGGGTGTTGGGGAAGAGTTGAAAATCAATCCAGTGTGTAATGGAAGTCAGAGGTCTCCAAAAACACACGCGAAGCTCAGGGAGTGTCCACCAGGGCCAGAGTCCGATGTCCATCAAACGCAGGGTGAAATCCGGATCACCCGTTGTAAAACGAAAAAGGTCAAGCGGGTTGTTGGCGATCTCTGGTAATTGTTCAGTAAAAGTGGAAGCGGCTGTAAGTCGCAAGCGGATGTGATCATCGTCGCCGACAAAGCCTCCCCATAATGAGGGTAGCGTACAGCAAACCGCAATCAATATGATTATTTTTGTCGAATGTCTATGCGACAGGAATTTACAGAAACGATATCGCATACCCGAAGATGGATATTCACACCCTGCGCAGACGATCGAAGGATCCGAATCCCTCTCAGGCGAAGCGGTATTGGATTCCTGATTTGTGGAGTGGGTATTTTCAGTTGGAATGATCGAATCGTGGTTGTCCAACAGATATTCAATCCAAAGAATAGCCCATCACAACTAAGTCGGTTTGCTCAGTCCCATTCGCTTGATGCGCGACGTTAAGGTTGTAGGTCTCACGCCCAACAGTTCAGCCGCTCCGCCGGAGCCATGAACTCTCCAATGGGTCAGTTGCAGAGCGCTGAGAATATTTTCCCGCTCGCGGCGTTTCATTTCTTGATCCGGGACGACTGCGGATTCATCGGTGTTGATCGCGCTGTTTTCATTTGCCCTAAGCGCATCCGGTAAATTGAAGTGTAAAATTCCCGTGTGGGATGTGATCACAGCCCGTTCAATGACGTTTTGTAATTCACGAACGTTACCAGGCCAATCATAATATTGAAGCTTCATGATGTCTGCCTGTGTGAGGGATTTATACTGGCGGTTGTACTTCTTGGACGCCAGGTGAAGAAAATGTTCTGCCAGCACAGGAATATCTTCCTGCCTCTTTCTTAACGGAGTCACTTCAATGGGAAACGTATTCAATCGATAATATAAATCCTGTCGAAAACGCCCGGCTTCGACATCGCTGAGAAGATAACGGTTTGTAGCGGCAACAATACGGACATCGGATTCGCGTGTCTTGTCATCCCCGATCCGTTCGTACGTTCCTTCCTGTAATACGCGCAATAATTTACTTTGTAATTCCAGAGGAATTTCGCCGACTTCGTCGAGAAAAAGAGTTCCCCCGGAAGCGATTTCAAATCGACCCGCCCGATCTCGAACCGCACCGGTAAACGCACCCTTCACATGGCCAAAAAATTCGCTCTCGTAAAGTTCTCGTGGAACGGAGGCGCAATTGACACGAACCATCGTCTTTCCACTGCGACTGCTTCGACGATGAATTTCCTGTGCGACCAGTTCCTTGCCCGTGCCGGATTCACCCAATATCAATACGTTGGCTTCGGTGGGTGCAACCATGTCGATTTGTTGGATAATGTTGCGCAGGGCGGGACTCTGACCGACGATATCGCCGTAATCACGAGACTCGGAAACTTCTTCACGCAGGTAAGCGTTTTCCAACTCGAGTTGGCCACGTAACAATTCTATTTCATCGAACGCACGTGCATTGGCTATAGAGGCAGCTGCAAGATCCGCAATGGTTCGTAAGCAGTCCCGACATAGCTCTTCGAGCGGTGCGCGTGTAAAGATTGCGAGTACGCCGAGAACTTCGCCTTTGAACATGAGCGGTTGTCCCACGAAGCTGCGGATGCCTTCGTCGTGTGCCCAGTCGGGTCGCGCGATCCATTCATTGTTTTTCTCTATATCCATGACCGACACGAAGTCGCCAGTGGCTGCGACGCGACCCACTTTTCGAGCTCCCCACGGCATTCTCCTGAAGTCGCCGTCGATTTGTATCCATGGCTCCGTATTCTCGATACGTGATTGTCCTGCGCTGGCGACAAGGTGGAGGCAGCGGGATTGGTCGTTGCATTCATTGCGTAAGGGGCATGTTTCGCAAATATCGCCGGGACGAACCAGCCATATTCGTGCCAAAGCGATGTGTTCCTCTGATGAAAGTCGATCTACCACCAAACGCAATACCCCATCAAGCGTGCGCTGTTGACCCATTTCTAGCAGCAGGGCGTACAGGGCGTCTGATATGGACATTCGTTCACCAAGAGCAGTCATACAATAATAATACTCCAGGTAACGAAATTTCACAACGAAATTTCGTCATTTACGCAATTTCGTTGCAATTTGTGAAACTGCGAAATAGTCGTAAGTGCTTGTAAATAAAGGACTTACGTGCGAATCTCGCTCTGGCACACCGTCTGCGTTATGTCCACCAAGAATCAGCCGTGACGAGCACGGCATTGACCAGAATTGACCATACAAAGGAGAACAACGATGCCACGCTTAAAAGCAATTGTAACAGCAGAAGCAGAACCAAAGACCAAGGCAATACTCGAAGGTGTTCAACAGAAAATGGGCATGACACCCAATCTGATGCGGACCATGGCGAACTCACCAGCGGTACTTGAGGCCTTCCTTGGATTTGGAAACGCCTTAACGGAAGGCGTACTTTCGCCAAAACTACGCGAACAGATCGCGTTGACTGTTAGCGAATCAAACGGGTGTCAGTATTGCGTAGCAGGACATACCACATTCGGAAAAATGGTTGGCCTTAGTGACGAAGAAATAGCCGACGGTCGACGTGGCTCGTCGCCAGATCGAAAGACGGAGGCGGTGCTACAATTCGCACGCAAGATCGTTTCGGAGCGTGGATGGGTGAGCGATGATGATGTGTCGAAAGTTCGATCCGCTGGTGTGAGCGATGCGGAAATCACAGAGATCGTAGCACATGTCGCACTCAAGATCTTCACGAACTATTTTAACCATGTAGCTAATACGGAAGTGGATTTTCCTCAAGTTGAAGCGTTGGGCGGCAAGCCCGCCTGCTCCTGTGGCTGAGATCAGACTAGGAAAAACAGGTTGTGATGGGCGTACATGCCCGTCGTAACCCACATACTGAACAAGGAGAATAATGCCATGAAAACGACACAAAAAAATACGATCACACTCAACGCGGACAATTTTGAACGTGAGGTTCTTCAAAGCGAAAAACCGGTCCTCGTTGATTTCTGGGCGCCGTGGTGTGCGCCGTGTAAGGCGATTGGACCCGCGATTGAGGAGATCGCCTCCGAGTTTGATGGGATCGCGAGCGTCGGCAAGGTGGATGTGGACGAAAACAGTTCGCTGGCTCAGCGATACGCGATCGGCTCTATTCCGACCTTTATATTCTTCAAGAATGGCGAAATCGTCGATCGCGTTCAAGGCATGGTTTCAAAGAGTGTAATCAGTGACAAAGTAGCGGCGTTGTCGCAACAAACCTCCATAGAAAGGAAATAAAATGAGTTTTTCAGGTAAACATGCTTTGGTGGTCGGTGGCAGTAGCGGGATGGGCCTTGAAACAGCCCGCTTGCTGCTGGCGGAGCGGGCTTCGGTATCGCTGGTAGGGCGGCGACAGGAAAAGTTGGATGCTGCTGGGGAGAAACTGGGTAGTTCTGATAAGGTACGTCTGATTCGTACGGACTTATCGAACGATTCGGATGTCGATCAGCTTATTCAACAACTAGGTAATGAATTAAAAGACGTAAACTATTTGGTAAATGCCGCCGGTATTTTTTCGCCCAAGCCCTTTATAGAGTACGAGCAAGCCGACTACGACGCCTATATGGCTATCAATCGAGCTACGTTTTTCATAACGCAACGAGTAGTGAAGAACATGGCGGCGAATGGCGGCGGCGCTATCGTTAATATTGGCTCCATGTGGGCGCATCAAGCAATCAAGGCCACGCCTTCATCTGCTTACTCGATGGCTAAGGCAGGTCTGCACTCGCTGACTCAGCACCTTGCGATGGAACTGGCGGGAAGTCAAATTCGTGTCAACGCCGTCGCGCCAGCTGTTGTGGAGACGCCTATTTACAACGCCTTCATAGAACCTGGGGCTGTCCACGACTCCTTGCAAGGCTTCAACGACTTCCACCCCATTGGAAGAATTGGCACACCCGAAGATGTGGCCTCTGTCATCGTCTATCTTCTTTCAGATAAAGCCAGTTGGATAACCGGTGCAATTTGGAATGTAGACGGCGGCGTTATGGCCGGTCGTAATCAGTAAAAAGAATAATCTGTAACAGGATGTCTCTACGGTGACATCCGTAATGGAAGTATATCGAAACGATTACGAACTTAAACAGTTCAAGTATCGAAGAAAACCAACTAACAAAAAAGGAGAGTAACCATGAAAGCTGCAATTATCGTACTGTCGGATCCGAAATCAGGAACAGAAGAAGCCTTGGGACGCGTGTTCAACGCATTGGCGGCGGCGTACGACTTCAAACAACAGGGCGACGAAGTGACCGTACGTTTTCAGGGTGCGGGCACCCGGTGGGTTGGCGAGTTGAACAAGGCGGATCATCCCGCACACGATCTCTTTGAGGCTGTAAAAGATACGGTAGCCGGGGTCTCGTGTGGATGTGCGGATGTGTTTGGCGCAAACGAAGAAGTTGAAAAGTCCGGTTACGAATTAATCAAAGACAATCCGGTTCCCGGAACGACTGGGCTTGCGAGTCTGCGAAAACTCGTGGTAGAGGGTTATACCATTCTAACCTTTTGAGCGTAGCCAAGGGGAGGGCGACACACAAGGGTGTCGTTCTTCCTGCGGACGATTATGAGGACGAATTGACCAAAGACCATGAGTGTTTCATGGGACATGATGAGAAGGGTGGCAAAGATGATTCCTGGATTAACATTATTTGTGTTCACGTTTCTGCTGACGATGATGGTGCTTGCGGATGTGATGGCCAGGGACTGAACACGCAATGCGGTACAAAGCTGTGGGCCAATCGCATAATCAAGCCATGACTCCCAAACTCGCAAGGAGAGAATGACATGTTAAAGACACTGAAACAGGATAAGCTGATACTGGTGACTCAGTCAGACCACGCTCAAGTCGCGGGGTATCTCGCCGCGCACTGGGGCAATGGCGACTTTGTACGCCTGGGTCATTATGCCAATGTTCCGGATTCGGAAAAACTTCGCGCCGAAACACTATTGGCGATCGCACAGCACGACAACGGGTGGTGGGAATGGGAAGCCACCCCCGAGCTCGCCGACGCTGACGGATTCCCGGCAGGACTCGCTGAAGTTCTCAAGGATCAACAAGCGGGGATGAACCGTTGGCGAATCGGCCTGGCTCGTTTCGATCGTCACCCTTACGTCAATCTGCTCATCAGCCACCATGCATACTGGCTGTACGCCGCCAAGGTTCAACCATCACCGGACCCTGCGTTCATGCATCCGTTGTTTTGGAACCGCCCTGCGGATCAACTTTTCCCGGGCAAAAATGAGGCGGGAGTGAAATTTATCGCCGAGCTGGAAACGCTCCGGCAGCCGTGGATAGAAGAACTTCGTAGCGACCCTACCACCGCGAGTTGGGTTGATCCAGTCAATTTTTATCCGCATGGCCGCTTGCTGCAGTTGCTCGACGGGCTGTCACTTTCGCTTTGTTCTGATTTGATCCCTGCGCGAAACGGCGATGCCAGGAGTTTCGGCGAGGATGAGTTCGAGCTTCATCATGTTCCTCGGCAGAGCTGGGACGACCGCGTGATGATCAAGGTTTCACCCACGAACGAGCGTCGGATTATCCTCGACCCGTACCCGTTTGATATGGATCCACTACCTGTCGTGGTTCCCGCACGCGTTTTCACACTGCCAACTGATCACTCGGGCCATTTTCCAATTTGGTGGAATACCCGCCCGTTAGAAATGGTGGAGTTCCTGTACAGTTCAGGTTAGGACTTGACGTAGTACGTCTCGACCCCGCTGGATTCGGGACATCACTTGGCAGGGTGATAGGCAACATGAACGGGTTGGACTAACGTATGAAATAGCTGGGTAACCGAGTGTTGGTCATCTAAGTGCTTATGGATACGCATGCGTCTGCGAATCCTATACATTCAATAACATTAATCAGGGAGTTTATAGAAATGGATACGATTGAAACAATCTACAGCCGACGTTCGGTGAAGCATTACGATCCCGATCATGTGATGTCCGAAGAGGATTTGCGGAAGCT
>CBDTZI010000132.1:0-8299 GCA_965364865.1 uncultured bacterium
CCTCCAGCCGCTTTGACGCGCATGGGTGTGGCGTGGCGATGTAGCAAGCGTACATGTTCAACGGTAGCGCCGCCGGCTTCGTGAAACCCGGTGGAAGTTTTTACAAAATCCGCCTCCGCTTCAGCACAGCATCGACAGCCTGATCGTATCTGTTCGTCGGTCAATGCGCCGGTTTCCAGAATCACTTTGACGATGGCTCCCTTCATTCGGTGCACCACACGCACGACGGCTTCGATATCTTTCTTGACCGCTTTATAATCACCGGCAATTAACGTGCCTAACGGAATCACCATGTCGATTTCGGTGGCTCCATCGTCCAACGCGCGTTGTGCCTGATCCGCTTTGGTCTGCGATAGATCCGATCCCAATGGAAATCCCGCGACCGAGATCACAGCGGGTCTATGGTTGGAGACACTTTGTTCCGCGATGAATTCCAATCGACGCGTGGCCAGCTTCACATAAATTGGATTTACACAAACCCCGAAAAATCCGTGCCGCATCGCCTCCTCACAAAGCTGATCGATCTCATCCGGCGTCGCTTGTGGTTTGAGCAGTGTGTGATCGATTTTTCGTGCAAGTTCGCCTGCGTTGATGTTCATGTTCTTGATCCGCTTAATGAGTAGAGTAGGTGTTCCATAATCTTGCGATCCCATCGTCCATCGATAAATAAGATATGCGAGCGCGTTCGGTGATCGTTCCCAGTGCGGGCAATCTTGTCGCGGCTCGGTCGACCACTCCGATCGCTCTAGTCACGTCGTCCAGGTTCAAAATGTTTCGCCCATCACAGGCTGCTCCGTATCGCGATAACCAGCCAATCACCGCCAGCGATAACCATAAAGCGGACAGACCCTGAAAGATGTTCCAGTTGTAATAACCATCTCCGAACACGGACTGACTGGTGATGCGTGTGAGAAGGTATCGCTGGAGCAATGAGTCTACCGCGTCCTTTTGATCTTGCAGGGGCTGAACCGAATCCATCTGGGCGAAGGTAGGCTCTCCGGCAAAGCCCGGCAGCGTGGGCACGATTCCCTGGCCGGTGAGAAACAGTCTGGCGTTTCGTAATTGTTGTTTTCGCTTTTGCATGCGTGAAAAAAATCCGGCGCGAATCTGCGAGAGGTTGACATGTTCGGCGTGGGCAAACACCAACTGTCGAAGCATGCCTAGCTGTTTGTGGGTCGGTGACTCGTGGGGCGAATAGCATTCCGAAGGCAGCGTTGAGCAAACGATATCCAACAGTTCGACAAACCGTTCGTTGCGAACCTGTTTGTATTTAGCCGACAGCAGGACGGTGGTGATGCGTGCGGCTCCCAGGATGCGCTGAGTCAGTGAAAGTTCATTCGCTTCTGAAGGTTGATTATCAACGGAGGTTTCAAACCATTGTACGATTCTGTTGTTGACCGCTGTCATTTCTTCCTGGGTGGCGTGGAGATTTTTTGAGAGTTTGGTGAAGTCCTCTTTGATTCCGGGATGACCAAGATGACCGACAAGTTGTTGTAACTCGTTTTGATGTCGGCGGATCGGCTCACCCTTAGATTCTACCGCGCTGGGGCAGTCAAATCGCAGCGACGCCTGCCAGCCATTCACCACAGGTCGCACCGAAAAGGGAAACATTCTACAAGCCAGCGGTTTGTTTTCCTGGCCAAGCTCCGAATGTATTTTGCAGCGTGTGTGTTCGTCAAGAAAAACGCAAGCGCCGTCGTCTCGTTTGTTCAGCGCCCACGATCGACCGGTTTTGACGTAAGGGACGACGCCGAGTTTTTTCGACCAGCCCTGTTGATCGATCTGTTCCCGTTCTTGTGGGCTTACATGAACGACTAAATGACGACAACAATAACCACAGGAATGGCAGGACCAACGCTGGTCGGGTAGGGTGGGTAGAAGAACTGGTAATGATTTTGATCCGCTCATGTTCGTGTCAACAGATGGCACGCGCTATGGGACAATGAGTTTAACGAATTTACGTTTTCCGCGTTGAAGAATATCGCCGCTATTGACTGCGATCGGTGTCAAGGGATCTTCGATCACGGTTCCATTGAGACGAATCCCGCTCTCAGCTACGAGTCGACGAGCCTGGCTGTTGGATTTTTCTGACAAGCAGTGCGTAATCAAATCGACCGGTGAAATTTTTCCGTCGATCATTTTATCCGCAGGCACTTGTTTTTCAGGGATATCATCGGGCAATCCACCACTCCCCCCGCCATGTACGCGGGCAAACTCAGACGCAGCCGCTTCCGCTTCGTTCGAAGTGTGGTATTGCGCGATAATGATCTTGGCTAATTTTTCTTTGGTTTCACGCGGATTATGTTTTGCCGCATCGGTCAGCGATGTAATTTCATCAGGCGACACATCCGTCAGCAGTTCAAAATAACTCTTCATTAACTCGTCTGGAATGCGCATCACCTTGCCAAACATGTCGCCGGGTGAATCGGTAATTGCGATGTAGTTACCCATCGACTTGCTCATTTTTTCCTTGCCGTCCGTGCCGACCAGCAGGGGCATTACCATCACGATTTGCGGTTTCTGTCCGGCGTTGCGCTGCAAATCCCGGCCACAAAGATTGTTAAAGGTTTGATCCGTACCGCCCAGTTCAATGTCGGATTCGATGGCTACGCTGTCGCGCGCCTGCATAAGCGGGTAAAGCAGTTCGTGCAGGTAAATTTCCTTACCCTGCTTCTGGCGTTTGGCGAAGGTGTCGCGTTCCAACATGCGAGCCACGGTCATTTGAGACATTAACTGTATGACATCACCAAAGGTCATCGGCGATAGCCATTCGCTGTTGTGCCGAATTTCGAGTTTGTCTTTGGATAGGTCGAGCACCTTACCCGCCTGCTTGAGATAGGTGTTGGCGTTGGTTTCGACTTGTTCATCGCTCAGCGCGGGCCTGGCTTTGGAACGACCGGTGGGGTCGCCGATTTTCGCGGTGTAATCGCCGATGATGAGAACGGCTTTGTGGCCCAGGTCTTGAAACTGACGAAGCTTGGATAACACCACGGTGTGTCCCAGGGTTAAATCCGGCGCGGTCGGGTCCATACCAAGTTTGACGCGTAGTGGTCGATCGAGTTTGAGACGATCCTTGAGTTCGTCAGGCGAGTACACGCTGTCGCACCCGCGCATGAGTAACTCAAACGGTTCGCTATTTTTATTGGTTGTGTAAGCTTGGCCCATCATCTTGACTCTAGGGTTCAATTGTTACCTTGCGCGAGATACGTTCGATCGCGGTGGATAATCCGGTTTCCGTTTCGACGGAAACGATAATACCACATAGTCGCGGATCGTCACTCGCGACGTCAAACGGAGTGGGGATGCCCTGAATCATGGCCTTCATCACCTTGTCTTTGTCGCGTCCCAGAATCGAATCGTAGGGGCCGGTCATGCCCAGATCGGAAATAAACGCGGTGCCCTTGGTCAACACACGTTCATCGGCTGTCGGTACATGGGTGTGGGTGCCGAAGATCGCTGCGACTCGTCAGTCCAGATGCCATCCCATCGCCATTTTTTCGGAAGTCACTTCGGCGTGCATATCCACGATCACGATATTCACGTCGTCGGGCAGGGTTGCGAGGACTCGATCGACCGCGGCGAACGGGCAGTTGGCTGGTGACTTCATAAACATTCGACCCAGGACCGAGATGACTGCGATGCGATGGCCCGATGCGGTTTGAAAAACGGCGTATTCTTTTCCCGGTGCGGTGGGGGGTAAATTCGCGGGCTTAATGATATTGTCCGCTTTTTCGAGAATGGGGATGATTTCCTTGCGCCGGTAAATATGATCGCCCAGCGTAATCAGGTGTACGCCGTAGTGCATGAGCTTGTCATACAGGGTGGTCGTAATGCCCGAGCCGCTGGCGATGTTTTCTGCGTTGACGATCACGCAATCAATGCTGTACTGTTCAACCAGTTCGGGCAGAGCGATACGCAGAGCATGTCGTCCGGGTGCGCCAACCACATCCCCTATACAAATAATTTTTAACTGCATAGTGTTATCGTATTTCCAGGCGTTTCTCGACGCACGATACGCGACGCGAGCGTCACGGAAAAAAAGTTGACTTATCTGGCGAGCGAGACCGTTCGAAGTTCACGCAGGACCGTCACTTTGATCTCGCCGGGATAGGTCATCTGCTCTTCAATTTCCTTGGCAATATCGCGTGACATCGCAGTCGAAGTTGCGTCGTCGACCCGTTTGGCGTCCACAATGACGCGAATTTCCCGACCCGCTTGAATCGCGAAGGCTTCCTTCACGCCGTGGTGTACTTTGGCGATTTCTTCCAGTTGTTGTAATCGCTGGACATAACGTTCGAGTGATTCACGACGTCCGCCCGGTCTGGCTGCGCTGATCGCGTCGGCGGCCATAACGATCGGAGTGTAGGGGCTGGTAGCCGGAATGTCGCCGTGATGTCCTTCGATGGCGTTGAGCACTTCCGGTCGCTCATTAAACTTTTTGCAGAAATCGGCGCCGATTTTCTGGTGGCTTCCTTCCAGTTCGTGGTCGATGGATTTTCCAATGTCGTGTAACAAACCGCATCGTCTGGCCAGCCGGCCATCCAGTCCCAGCTCGTCCGCAATGATTTGACAAAGGTAAGCGACCTCGATGCTGTGCCGCAACACGTTTTGGCCATAACTCGTTCGATAACGTAATCGCCCCAAAAGTTCAATCTGTTTACGATGCAGGCCACCGACGTTGGCTTCGACGGTCGCTTTTTTACCCGTTTCCAGAATTTCTTCCTTGAGTTCCTTTTGCACCATTTCGACGAGTTCTTCGATACGGCCTGGATGAATACGCCCATCCTGAATCAGTCGCTCTAAGGATCTCCGAGCGAGTTCTCGACGAACCGGATCAAACGCACTGACCACAACCACGCCGGGGGTGTCATCGACGATCACATCCACACCCGTCGCTCGTTCAAACGCTCTGATGTTTCGACCTTCACGGCCAATCACCCTTCCCTTCATCTCGTCGGAGGGGATGTCCACCGTGGAGACCGTACGCTCGGCAGCGTGTTCACCGGCATATCGCTGTATCGCGGTGAGTGTGATCTCTCTGGATTTCTCCATGGCTTCGTCTTTGGCAGCGGAAACTTCCTTATCCACCAGCTCAGCCATCTCACGCTCCAGATCATGTTTCAAATCTTCTAATATGGTTTTTCTCGCCTCCGTGACCGACATGCCGGAAGCCTGGAGTAGTTGATCACGACGTTGTACGAGCAGTTCTTCAGACTCTTTTTCCTTAATGGTTAAGTTATCGCTTCTCTCGCTGAGTTTTTTATTGGAATTTTCGAGGTTTCGCTCTTTGGTGACGAGCGTGTCGAGCTTGGCCTCAAGGTTGTCTTCGCGTTTGGTCAGGCGGTTTTCGATTTTTTTCATCTCGTTCCGCATCTCGTCAGCTTCTTTGCGGATATTTTCCTGACCTTTGACGTGTTCGCCGCGAGCGTCGACTTCGGCGCTTTTTCGGATGACATCCGCCTCAGCTTTGGCGTCATGGTTAATTCGTTCAGCTTCGTTTTTTGCGGCGTCGAGTTTTGCTCTGCCCAGCCCGCGCATCAGAAGGTATCCACCCAACAGCGCAGCCACCGCGCCCAACGCTCCGGCTAGTGCTAATTGGATCAATGAGGGGTTTGTCGCGGGTGTCGTCTGGGCGATCGAAAAAGCGAGAAGAGGAAGATTTATCATGTTATAACCCGATCTAATGTAAAACATCGTTGACTGCCAGCGGGCCGAAACGCTCACATCCGGTGAGACGGCCTACCCGATCACATAAAGATGCGATCGCGCGAAAACGATGAATCTGTAACCATGCAGGGGATCAGCGATGACCTGGCAAAATGCCGAGAAAAGGTAGGATTTTATCCAACAATCGGGATAACATTCGTGAAAGCGTAATTATGAAACGATATGAGCAGTCTGGCGATTTATGGTCTTATATATCTAATTCAAAAAACCTTTCAGGCTGATCGTTTCATCTCGATCCCGTGTTGATCATTGCTGCTGTAAGATATAAAGCAGTGCGCCTCGATGTGGCATCAAAGACGCAGGGAAAACATCGAATACGAAGTTTTGATTCCCTGAACAATCGGGATACGATTCAAATTCTTTCGGACCGCAACCCGGGATCGTCGAACGCCCAACCGGAAAATGCGGCTGGGTTCATCCCAAGCAACGGAATACTACGATTCACAAATTTCATGAACAATCAAAATCACAAATAAATCACAACTGCGTGATGATTGTTTTCCAAATCCATACCATTAGAGACGCGGTGAATAACGTCGCCCTCGTCTCGCAAAAGTGGCAATTCAAGCCGTGCTGCGCAACCCTGCGCTTATTTGACTATAGTTATCGCTCGTTGAAAGTCAAGAGATTTCAATGGAGGTTCGCACTTACAAAACCGTGCCAAATGACCTTGAACAACCTGATTGTTGCAATCGTAGAAGGGGGATCAATGTTTCATATCAGCGGATTCTGCTTGATTCCTGAGGTGTTGAACACTTATGGGTGAGTTTTGGTCGAAGGGATGATCAACCTGGTTGAAGAATTCCAGCAGGGGGCAGATTTATCGTCCGATAATATAATTGTGTGGCTATGCTTCTGGTATCCATCTTCATTGACGGTATATTTCACATGAAGTTGTAAGATTGCCTGAATGATAGAAATAGTTTTGAACCTGTGATTGTTAATTGTGACATGATGATAAAAAAATCGAGTGGATATGTTTGGGTCGCGATTTTCAGCTTGGCGGTGGTTGGGGCGAATATCGCGTATGGTCAGTTCGGAGCGGGGCCAAGTAAGGCGAAGGTGAGCATGATCTCATCGGTGGATTCGCTGGTCGCGGATGGTGCGTTTGATGTGGCGCTTCAATTCAAGCTTCAGCCGGGTTGGCATATCTACTGGCACAATAGCGGCGACAGCGGTCAGTCCCCGCGCGTGAATTGGGAATTGCCCGCGGGTTTTCAGGCGGGTGATTTGCAGTACCCCCTGCCCAAAAGACATCACAGCGCCGGTGACATCACCACCAATATATTAGAGCACGATCCGGGCTTTATTGTGCGAATCACGCCGTCGGGCGATTTGACTTCGGACCGCATAACGCTCAAAGCCAATGTCCGCTATCTGATTTGTAAGGATACCTGCATTCTAGAAAAAGCGGAGGTCAAACTCGACTTGTTGGTCGCGGCTGGTGTCGGGTCCATCAAAACAACCCACGGTCCATTGTTTGAGCAATTGCGATCTGCCCAGCCCATAAGAAGCAGTAAATATCTTACCATTAAATCATCGCTCGAACCGGCTGAGCCTAAGCCCGGGGAGATGTTTGAGTATGTGGTGAATGTTCAGATCGGATCGGGGTATCACATTCAGTCTCACGAACCCACCATGCCCAGTCTTGTCGGTTGTGATCTTTTTGTTCGACGGGTTACGGATGTTTATTTTGAAAAGACGGTTTATCCGAAACCGAAGATACGTCAGGATTCGATTCTGGGTGAGTTGAGTGAATACGAAGGCCACATTGAAATTCGTATCCCCGCGGAGATGGATGAAGAAGCGGTAGGCCCGTTTGATTTCGGCGGCGTCTTTGTTTTTCAGGCCTGCGACAACAAGGGTCATTGTTTCCCACCGGAAGCGGTTTCGTTTTTCATGAACGAAAAACCGCAAGATGTATTGGTGGCCACCAGTCTCATTCCACAGGTTGAAAAAAAAGCCGCGACCCCGACTGAGACGACAGAAGAGCCGAAAGGATTGACCGAGCGGTTTGGGTTGGCGGGGCTGCTGTTTTTCTGTTTTATTTACGGTTTGTTTATCAACGCAACGCCCTGCGTGTTGCCGTTGCTATCGATTAAAGTGTTGGGATTTGTTCAACAGGCTCACGAGTCGCGAAGCCGTACGCTAATCCTGGGCTTGGCGTTTGGTGTTGGTGTGATGTTGTTTTTTGTGATACTTGGCTTATTGGCATCGACGGGAAAAAATATTTTACAATTTCCCATTGCTGTCATCGGACTCGGTGCAGTGGTGACAGCTTTGTCACTGAGTATGCTCGGCGTATTCACGTTGCAAGTTCCGACATCGGCTACCAATCTCGAAGCGAGCATTCAAAAAGAGGGTGTGTTTTCATCGTTTGCCAAGGGAGCACTGGCGCCGGTGTTGGGTTTTGCGTGTACCGGACCGTTGTTGGCGGGCGCATTTGGATGGGCGACACAACAGCCACCAAGCATAGCGATTTTGGCGTTTTTGATTACTGGATTAGGGATGGCGAGTCCTTATATGTTGCTCGGTACGAATCCCAACTGGTTAAGTTTTCTACCCAAGCCGG
>CBDTZI010000133.1:0-8277 GCA_965364865.1 uncultured bacterium
GACCACTACCAACACTGCTTGTAAAATTATCATTGTATGTCTCATTGGATATTTTCCTTGTCTGCCGCTAACAACCTCTCCAGTCTTGCGAGTCGTGCTTCCATCGCGCTATTTTTCTTCTGCATCGCGGCGTTCTCGTTACGCAGAGTTTCAATCTGGTCATCCTTTTCTTCGAGACAACAGGCTCCATCTTGCGCCATTGCGGGTTGCGAGTGTAACGACAACCCCAGGCCGATACCCAGAATGCACGATAATAATGTACGCATGATTCTTCCCTTGCTTTTCGTTTTGCGATTTATTTACCCACTTTTTATTGCCTGGAAAACTCTTATCCGTTGTAGACTTTTCAGTTCCCAATGCTGAAAACTGTCTATTCGTTTTACTGCTTGAGTCATCCGTACGTTTGTTTGTGAAGATAGCGAGATAAAAAGACACCGGCGGTCAATTTTGACCCCTCCTTGTGTTACGCCTTACGTCTAGTCGTAGTTGATTGTGGTCTCGGTTCCCCTGCATATTCGGTGTGATCACACCTCAGCCCATGATATGACGATCTTACCTAAATCACCGGATTATTTCAAGGAAAATAATCTGTGATGCTATAACTCGCAGGCTCGTCAGATAATCCAATGAACGACTTATAACAGACAGCAGCCAAATTTTAATGGCTTACTTAGCCTGTAAAAATGCAAGATCAAGATGGACGAAAAGGCTGTCGCCTGGAGATTGGGGTGGCATTAAGCTGTGATCAGAGTGGAGTTCGACCGTTGCAATGGCACTATTTTATATTTTATCCACGGCATTGGCAGAACGAATTATAGGACTTGAACGTGAGTTCGAGTCAGTCGATCAGGTAAGTGATACCATTACAACCACATACCGCGATACAAGTTACGGCTATCAATGGGGTGCGAACAACTGAGTGATACAATCTCTATCGCATGGGCGTTCTGTTCAAACAGCATTGATTTTTCGCGGATGTATCACGCTGCGCATTCCACAGAGAATCGCAGGAAGCAGATCATCACCTTATGGAGTTAGTTGTAATTGCATCAATGCGGCGTCACGCATATCGACAAATCCATCGCCGTTGATGTCGGCCGGGTTACAAGCCGCAGCGCTGGGAACATCCGGACCCAGAAACAATGTTTTGAACAATTTGTAATCCAGCAGGTTTTTCTGGCCATCCGAATTTAGATCCACAGTGACCGTTCCATTACGGATATTCAGTTTTACCGTCATGGCTCTACCCGTGATTTCGATTTCGCCGGACAGCTCCTCCGTCTGGGTGCCTTGTTGGACAAACAATTGAACACTGGAAGTATTGTTGGGAATGAGTATGACGGACTGATCGCTGGGCGAGGTTCCTGCAAGAACGCTTTCCATGCGAATGCGTAATACGTAACAATCATTATCCCCATCACAATTGCTGGCGCCAGGGTGATCGCCCATCTTATATCGTCCCACTTCACGGATTTCTCCGTTTACATCTGCCCGAGCGATAATCGTTACATCGTCCTGATCGGTTGCGGATGATCCGCTGATGCAGGCCTGGCCATAGATAATCGTGTCCGGTTCGGGAATGCCGGCCGATGCGATCAACGTCATCGCAATCGCCATAAATGATACCGATAAAACTAGGGTCTTTTTCATTGATCTACCTCCTGTAATGACTGCTATCATTTTTCTTTCCTTATTGTTTGTTCGTACGAATTACCATACGCAACACTTTTCACGCATTGTTGGTTCTAAAATTATTCATCATCAGGTAACATACACATGCCTTGTGAATCATCATTCGCGGGGTACAGGTAGCTATTGACTACCGCTTCTATCTTTGCGTCGGACGAGCTTTTTGGAATCGAGGACGTGGATCGCGAGCTTGTTACATCCGGACCCTTGACTCGATCATAAATATTTTTCCCCGCACCGTAAGTTCCATAGTAACCACTTATTTTTCCGGGTGTTGTGATAAAACTGTCTGGTAGTTTCGGCACCCCTTTGGTGGGATTCACTACAACCAGAACCAATCCTTCTATCGCAGCCCCTGCATCCCCGTGATCCAATGCGGTAGTTGAATTGTTGCCGGCCGCTGACGAGATAAAGAATGTCCCCGTGCCGGTTGCACTAGTAAACACGCCTACCGCTTTCGAGGCTTCTTTCGCCGCTTTAATTTGGGGTGAACCCGGATCACTTGAAAAACCAGCGACCATTTCTGTAAAACCACCAACGGCCGTTCCAATGCCGCCCATCATCCCTGCTGAACCCAATACCATGCCTGGAACAGCGACTGGCGTTGCAACACCAGCAGAGACAAATTCTCCTCCCATGCTCACAGTCAGAAGTGCACCACCTGCAACGGCACCAACGGCACCACCAAGCATTTTTACAAAGCCCCAACCCGCAGTCGGCCAATCGACTTCACCCGTGGGATCGATTCGAGAGAGTGGATTGTTTCGGGTATAGGCGTAGCCATGCAAATGTTGCGGAGAACTTAATACGGCTAATTTTTCTTCTACGGAGGCGCCATCCAGAAATTTATCCGCATTGATAAATCTTCCCAGATGGCTATTCATGTATCTCGCTTCAAAATAATATAAACCCGATTCTCGATCACGCTCTTTATCGCCAAAGCGATAGGTCGGATCGAAAGAGGGATCGACGAGAAATTCGTGGCGTGGTGTACCAAAAGGATAATAAACGGTTTCCGATACCAATGCACCAAAATTGTCAGTGACTACGTTCGTTGAACCCAGGTGGTTTTCATGATAATAAAAGAATTCGCCGAACTCAGTTGGTGCAGAAACGCTCAGTGTTGTTGAACCAGACATCATCCAGTAGCCACGACCTGTCATCGTTGCAGATAAATTATTTACGAAATTCGGATCTCCAGCATTATAGGTTCTCCACCCCAACTCATCCCCTAGGTAAGTCGCGATTTTCTCAATCGATGGTGTTTTGGTTAACAGCTGGTCAGTCGTCTGCATCGCCAGGCCGGGCAACCCGATCAATACCAGATTGTCTTGTGGAATGATGACATCGGACTCACTCAACGATCCTTCAATAATCAATTCTGCGGGTTCATTCACATAAATCCAGTAACCGTGATTGGGTAACAGTTCTGTTAAGGTTTGCACAGCATCGAACCACGGAATGTAATATTGATATTCGTTTCCATCGTATCCAAACACGCCGGCATATTTTTCGTTGATTTCCTCTAACAATTGAAATGGAATACTCGTTTCTGGGACGACTTGGAAACTGAATAAATTCCAACCCCGTGTCAACATAATACGCTGTGTGATTGTTGCGGGGGTGGGGATGTCACCTTCGATTCTTGCAACACGTTCAAGATCAGCGAAAACATACTTGATGAATTTGCCATCGCGCACTTCGCTGTATTTATTGATATAAGTTGTCTGAACTCCGTCCACACGTTTGATAACTCGCCGATCCGTGTGGTCATACAAATAACGAATATCTTTTCCTTTTTGGATGACCTTCCCGAGGCGATCCTCAAAATCATAGAGATATTGAACGTCATTCTGTTGAATAATATTGCCGTTATCGTCATAGTTGAAAATCAGTTGATTCGATTGATAATCAGTTGATGTCAGTGCATGAGGTCCGGGGGAATCGCCAGTGGATCTGCCGATACGGTTTGTCGTACCTTGCAATCCACCGCTGATGATCGCGCCGATGTTAACATGGACGTTCACCATGTCCGGGCTGGTTTTGTTGACCATGTTTCCCAGTCGATCATAATCATATTGTATCGTTCCGTATCCTTCGCCGATGGTTTGTTGCAGACGATAGCAGTTATCCAAAATGAAACTGGCTGTTTGTATACGCGGGTCATTCATCGCAAGTGCACGGCCATCGGTTATACCGATAAGGTTGCTGACCTGATCGAAATCATAAGACAGGTGTTGCAATGTTTCTTTTTGAGAATTCGTTTGAATATTTGTCAATCGTAAACGCGGATCGTATGAAAACGTGGTATCCACACCGTTGGAAAGAGAAAAAATTTCTTTCTGTGCAGAAGCTTTATACGTAATGTGTTCTACAAAGTTCGGTATGGTTTTCAGTAATCCACGCGTATCATATTGTTGACGAATAACACTGCCATCCGGATAGATTATCTGGTAATTCCGTCCCAGGCTGTCTGCCAATGTGACGGTCGAGAAATCCTGGTAGGTGCCTGCGAGTTGCGCGATACGTTTCATGTTGATTTGGGAACGACCTCGCGCGTCGTAGCCATGAAATTCCTCACCCGCCTGGTCTTCGACCCAGGACAGCTTTCCTTTTGTATTCGGTAATCCTGGATAATCATTGGAAGTTTGATCATAATGAAAGATAACATCGGGCGATCTTTCAAAACTCAACAAGTTTCCACTATCTAGATAGTCTTCAGTCCGAATTCGGTTGACCCCATCGTATGAATATTGAATTTGTTGTTGCTTTGCATCGACCCGATGGATTAAATTGCTCGCGTGATCGTAGGTGTAAACCATAGTTCCACGATCGCAATCATTCATAAATAATTCTCGACCCAGTCCGTCGTAACGCATATATTTGATGTTTCCTTTTGAATCTTCAATTTCAGCGAGTAGGTCAGGCAAGGCGTAACGATATTTTGTAATAAACGTCCCGGAGTCCTCTTGGGATATGGATTCAGTTTCATGAACTTCAATCAATCGATCCAGTCCGTCGTACATCAAGGTTTTTGGCGTATTGGCGTGTGGACTTTCCTTTGTATTATCCTCGCCATCATGCTGTATAACGATGAGTGGAAGATACTGCGATGTGGCATGCGATTGTAGCCCATTTTCATCATCGGGCGTGATGGACTCCAGCACACGCGTTGCGGCATCATAGCGAGTTGTTGTCGCGGGCATGCTATTTTGCGGCAACAACCATTGCTGATTCTGATCCAGTGGATTGCCAAAGTAGGGCTGATAAACCTTCCAAACCTGGCCACGTGGATTGTATAAGGTAACATTATTCATCACCGGGCCACCCACTTCAAATGTGCCCAGGTCACGACCCAGCCCATCCATAAAATTACTGGTGTTGAAATCGGGTGAATCACCTTCCTTTGTGTGAGTGATGGTTGTTGTGCGACTAATGGGTGAACCCCAGTCGTATTCATACCGTTTTGTAGGTACGAGTGGATCATCACCGGGAAGAATTTCCGACTGCAATCTTCCGAACGTATCGTACGTATAGTTTGATATGTTGCCGTTAAAATCCGAAACGCTTATCGGTGTAGAAAATCCAAAATGATAGGTTGCGTCAACCACAAGATCAGGTTTTCCATCACCGATCACGACAAGTTCTCGTGTTGGGAATTTGTGTAATAACGGGTCATAGGTAATTCTTCGTTCGTGCCCGTTGCCGTCGGGAATCCCTTCCGAAGTCAGCGAAGCCCGTGCACCTAAAATAACAACCGGATTTCCAAACGTATCAAATTGTTGACGCAAAGGGTTAATTTTTCCTGCTGGATCACGTGGATCACCAATCAAGTAGGATCGTTCGGTCAACACGGGGACCGAACCATCAGAAATGAGTGATTCGGTGCGATGTAAATTACCTCTGGTACCGGTCTGCCCTAAAGGTAAACCAACATACGGATCGCCGTCGTAATAATTACGTACATCAGAAACAAACGCACCCTGCGGTCCGCCTTCTTTTTGAATCGTTCGGCTGGAATGGCCTACGATCCACGCGGAATCGTTCATTGCGTATTCGTAACCCGTGTAAATATCATCGTTGGGATTACTGGCGTCACCCAGATTCCAATCAAACAAAGTATTGCCCAACGGATCCAAGTCGGATCGAGTTTCCAGATGTTTATGGGTCAGCGTGTCGGTTTGGCGCTCCATTACCGTAGTGTTGATTTGCGTGCGAACGGCCTGCCGCACGACGCGCTGATAATTGTCGTTCGTTCGGTATTGATCGTTCAGCAATGCGGGTAATGAACCTGCTGCATCTGTACTGATATGATGAATCACCCAAGTCGAATCTACATGTTCAAACACGATCGTATGACTGGCAAACTGGCCGTCCTGTGTGGGGTCATCGGGTAGTGATGTTGTTTCTCGCCACAATTCCATGCCTTTAAGTGGTTCCTCTTCACGTCCGTCCCACGGATGGAATTCATCCGTAACACCATCGTTATCGTTATCGTCGCCATCGGGAGCACCGGTATGAAAACCGTGACGTGTGATCAGTGTAGGCGCGAGGTTGCCACCGAATCGTTCGTCTCCGCGATCAATTTTTTTGACGAATGAGAAACCACGAAATTGTTTTTCGATTGGATCATAATACCCATTGCGATACACAAAATCGGTGATGTATTGATCGCCGTTTGGCCCCTCATCGGGATAGCCATCGAGGTCAAGATTAATTGAGGTAATCGTTTTCGAAACGACGCTGACTGGTATGGGCAGCGTTTGCTCCCATGGGTGATTCACAGAGACGGAATCAAGATAATACTCGGTCGAACTTCGATATTGAATTTCAGTGATGCGACCGTAGCCATTATCGATGGTGGTTAACGCATTCAAATGGGGAGTGCCCGCAATCAATACGCCTAGATCAACCGCGTTGATTTTAGAACCTTGCAGGGAGGAATCAGCGAAGACTATGTCCGTCGTTCCATTGCCATTGATGTCAGCCCATCGAATGACAGAGGAGGGGGTGGAGGGCAGGTCGGTGATGACACGAGATGATGCAAACATGCCGTCGCTCATGTTCAGAAAAAACCACATATTGTTTCCGTCGGCTCGTTCTACGACAAGATCAGCCAAGCCATCCCCGTTGATGTCTGTGGTTTTCGCGCGATGAAGATTTCCGTTAACCGCATCGTTCAACACGCGATCGGGCAAAAACATTTCAACCGCCTGGTCAAACCGACCATATCCCATATTGGGGAAATAGACGACGCTGATCGGAGTGATTTTAACAATGTCATTCAGTCGGTCGCCGTTCATATCTGCTAGTGATACACCGGGATCGGAAAAATCGACAAACTGACTGTTGTAAAAGGCGCCGTCGACGAGAATTTCGTCGCTGTAACTTCCGTCGCCAAGATTAAACCAAATCGAATAGATACCAAAATCACTTTTGATAATGTCTATGCGTTTATCAAAATCGAGGTCCGACATTTTGATGGAATCGCTGCCCACACCAAACGGTGCTGGTGGTGGCGATTTTTTGACGGACATCAATTGACCTGTGCCCCAGTTTGAATTACCAGTGTTTTGAAAATATTCGACCCATTGGCTTTCTGTGACGACGAGGTCGGAAACGCCGTCGCCGGTCATATCTGCCAGGTGAACATTGGTGCTGGACAGATCGATGTTTAATGTTTGCTGTTGGTCTGCCGACATGGAAATCGGGCCTTCCCATTGGATCTGAAATTCACCCAGTGCGATTTCAACCGTGCCACGATTCAAATAGACGATGTGTCCCGCGTCGGTGAACAGCAAATCTGGCAACGCATCCATGTTGATATCTACAAGATCAGCTTTGGCGTTATCCATAGCGGCGAAGAGATTGTTGCTCGAGGTAATGGTTTGCGAAATTGCAGAGATCGGTGTTTTCGGGTCGGGTAAATTCAACGACGAATAACCAAAAGTTGTAGAAGGCAGCGCACTTACAGCGTCGTCGCCTTTGCGTGTGATGGTCGTGAGTAGCGACCAGTCTCCGCTGGCACCATATTCTACCGAATATCTATGGATTAAAACCTTATCAAAATAAGTATCCAGTTGATTGACGCGTTTGGAAGTACGCACCTTGAATCCGCCACGATAATCGGTCCACGAGTCGGGTCGGTCTTCGTATGAAATCTCAACACGATAAGAATGATCCCACGGCGGAGCACTCGGGCCATATCGAACTTCATTCAAATAGACCTGACGATCGGATTCAACCGGACGTGTATAACCATATTCGATGACGTTACCGTTGGTGTCTGTTTTACGTTGCAAGCACCAGCGGTAGATTTTTGTACCCGTAGTGTCAACGATTCTACCCAGGTCTGTTAATCCAAATTCAAGTTTGGTACCGCTCTTGGTGTGGGCTTCCCAATGGTCGTCAATCTGTTTGTATCGAACAAACTTACCTTCGATTTTGGCCAGGTAATAACCGTTTAGCAAAGGAATCAGTTCTTCGCCGTCCATACCTAAAAATCGATCAGGTCCGGTCATGCCTGCGATGGTTTCGCCGTAACGCGGCAATCCTGGGGCTGCTGCTCTGCTGCGCGGCAGTCACTTT
>CBDTZI010000134.1:0-8228 GCA_965364865.1 uncultured bacterium
CCGCCAATTCGCTCTTGTTACCCGTGGTTAACAACAACCAACCAAACTTGTTGGACAACGCCATCAGAAGATTACCGCGGATTCGAGCCTGGATGTTTTCCTCAGCAGTGCCGTGTGATTGATCTTCGAAATGCGACTCTACGGTTTTTTCAATCGCACGATGCGTTTCTTCAATGCTCATCACAGAAAACGAGACGCCGAGATTTTCAGCCAATTGTTTCGCGTCTTCTATACTATGCGTACTGCTATATCTCGACGGCATCGCTACGCCGTGTACTCGATCACTCCCCAACGCTTCCACCGCCAGTGCAGCGGTTAACGCAGAGTCAATCCCACCGCTAAGTCCGAGCACCACTTTTTCAAAACCGCATTTAGATAGATAATCCTTAATCCCCAACACCAGCGCCGATCGAATGCTTTCGAGATCATCCGGGTAAGATTCGATTCTGTCGGGTTTGGGATTGGCTGCATCGAAATCCATGATCAACAAATCTTCTGCAAACGGTTTCGCACGGGCGAGGATTTTACCATCACCACCAATGACCAGACTGGCTCCGTCAAACAATAAATCATCATTGCCGCCGATCTGATTGACATAAACCAGAGGTACACCATGTTTTTTCACCTGATGCACAAACAATTCTTCTCTTTTGTCTTTGATGCCGACGCGAAAGGGTGAGCCGGATATGTTGATGATGAGTTGAGCGCCAGCTTCGACCGTCCGGGCAATCGGATCATTCCCGTACATGCGCCGCCCCTCAAATTGCTCATCGTTCCACAAATCTTCGCAGATCGTTATACCGACGCGCATCGATTCGTCGTTTGTGGGAACCTCAACAATTTGCACATCACTCCCGGCATCGAAGTAACGCATTTCATCAAAGACATCGTAGGTGGGTAATAACATTTTGTAATACGAGGCTACCACCCGACCCTCTCGACAAACCGCCGCGGCGTTGAAGATCCCCTTCCCCGAATCATTTTCTCCGGGAAGCACACATCCCACGATGGCGGTGATGTTTTTACAGTGCGATGCGATCTTTTCGACCGCCTCGACATTTTTTTGAACCAGTTTTTTACGCCGCAGCAGATCTTTGGGTGGATATCCAAAAACAAACATCTCGGGTGTGATAATCAGATGTGCTCCGGCGTTACGCGCAATCTCGATCCGGTCGATCAACATTTGCGCATTACCGTCGATATCGCCGACGGTGGGATTTAATTGTGCCAATGCGATTTTCATGTCCGGTCCGTATCGAAATTATAGAATTACACCATACGCGTAGATTGTACGCATCTATGTGTGATTACGCACGCGGAGAGGGTTAGAGATGAAAAAAAAGCGGGGAAGGGTGAGGCCGACGAGGTCTTTCCGTGTTCGGGCCGGAGAGAGGAGAGTCTAGGAAAAAACCCTGCCGCCGGTCTCACCAAGCCACAATCAGATGCGAGGCCAGTGAGGTTCGTCACATATATCGGGCCGGATAAGGATGGACGGAGAACCTCATCGAATCCGGCCTCGCTTCAATAGCTTCCACCCATTCCCCACAGGTGGACTTTTCGTAGGTAGACAAACGATCACACCCTCACACTATACAGGCTTGTACGACCAAAATAGTTCGCCAGCCCGAAGCATTGAATCGATCGTTTATCGACCTCGACTTACACACTAGCAATACCAGTGCCACCAGCGATGTTTATTTTAGCGGCCTATCCCGATTAAGTTTAAGTGCCAATAATCAATACTTGATGGAAAATGGGGGATATAGCCTCGATAGGTTCAACCAGGCGGTCACCGTGGTAAATCATCCATGGGAAATGGTTACCATTTATGAGAAACAGGGTCGTTTTTCGGGATCATAGGGGCAGCGCAAACCGCAGGCCGGGCCAAATCACCCACCGTCTTGTGGGGAATCGCGCAATGATACTTTTAACCCATCGTTGACGACCAATGATCCTCACGGATAAGCTGTTCCAACTAACCAATTGATCATGGAATATGCTTCGAGAATCGATAAAATCCTTATCAACAGAGCTCTATGGCTGAACGACGAAAAAAATGCCGTAATTCACAAAGATTGTCACAGGAGTGAGAGAACAATTTCCGTACCATCTGTAGCTTATAGGCCGCTTAAGTAAGGTTTTTCTCGGTATTATGATGAAAATGAAATTTCAAATCACAGGAATGAGTTGTGACCACTGCATTCGTTCGATCGAAGAATCTCTCAATCGAGTGGCGGGAGTAGAGCAATGTAGTGTAACCATAGGAGAGGTGGTGATTTCGTTTGATGAGAACCAGATCAACAAAAGTAAAATGATCGAGGCGATTCGCTCTGCGGGTAGTTTCGACGTCTCCGGATTTCATCGCTATGACTGAACCACCCAATCTTCCGTCCACCGGCGAGCTAACATCCGATTCCCCTCTCGAACCAGCAATGAGTATCAATCCTCAACAATTGAAATTTCGCATCGAGGGGATGACCTGTGGCAGCTGCGTCGCTCGGGTTGAACGGGCGTTGCAATCGGTCACCGGGGTCAATCAAGCCCGCGTTAATCTGACCACGGAAATCGCAACCATCGAATTCGATTCGATCACTCCACTGCGTAGCGACATTACGCTAGCGGTCCGACATGCCGGCTACGACATCGACACCTATCGGGAATCGCACGACAACGAAACGGGCATTGAACGAACCCACAACGCCAAACTCACACAACACAAACAGTCGCTAGGACAGGCGATTGGCCTTACGTTGCCGATATTCGCACTGCACTGGCTCACCCCAATCATTCGAGGAACCACAACCGGCAGCGACATTTGGCCGATGGCGATCGAAGCGTTGCTATGCGCCATGTTACTACGGTCGCCCGCAGGCGCACCGATTCTCGTGGGCGGGTTACGGGCGATCATTCATCGATCCGCCAACATGGACCTGCTGATATCACTTGGCGTGAGTGTGGCGTTTACGTTCAGCGTTTTCAATTTAATTTCCGCAAACATTCACGGTTCGCATTTTCATACCGCAGCCATGATCCTTACGTTTATCAACCTGGGCCGCTATCTGGAGATGCGAGCCAAGCGCGACGCGTCGAGTGCGATCTCCGCACTCGTTCGACGCATGCCCACCCTCGCGCAGATGGTCACGCCGGACGGACTCAAAGAAGTTCGCCTGGACCAAATCGAAAAAGGGAATCACCTCACAGTCGCACAAGACACCGTCGTTCCGGTAGATGGACGCATCGTGGAAGGGGAAGCCGCTATCGATAACAGCGCGGTGACCGGGGAATCGATGCCGATTCATTCTTGCCAAGGTGACGAAGTTACAGCCGGCGGAATTGTGCGTGAAGGGCTGATTACGATTGAAGCGATCCGTGTCGGAAACGAATCCACCATCGGAAAAATCTTTCGAGCGGTTGAGGATGCGCAAACGGGCAAAACAAAAATGCAGCGAATCGCAGACCGCGTCGCGGGAGTGTTTGTGCCGATCGTCATTTTTCTATCGCTGGCAACCTTGTTGGGAACGGTCGCACTCGCGAATCAAACATGGTCTGTCGCCGTGATGCGCGCTGTAGCGGTGTTAATCATCGCATGTCCGTGCGCGATGGGATTGGCTACACCAACGGCGGTGTTGGTGGCCACTTCGACAGCGGCGTTACACGGCATTTTGGTTCGAGACGCCGCAGCTCTGGAAGCCGCCGGTGCGGTGGATACCATGTTGTTCGATAAAACCGGTACATTGACTACGGGTAGTCCTGAAGTCACCGGCGTATATGTAGCTGACAGTAAGACTGGGGAAACAGTGGATCAAGCCCGTTTGTTGCAATTGGCGGCGTCGGCTGAGCAATTTTCGCAGCACCCCTTAGCCCGCGCCATCGTAGCCAAAGCTCGCGATGAAAACGCCACCCTGATCGATCCCGACGAATTTCTTAACACGGTGGGTCGAGGTGTAACCGCGTCGATCAATGGAAAAAACATCCACGTCGGCAGCGCCGCATTTTTGAAAAACCTGAACATTGATGTATTACACTTGCAGGATCAAACAAAAAATCATCTCGACAAAGCACAATCGGTTGTATTTGTGGCGATGGATGATCGATGCGCGGGATGGTTTTCCATGGCGGATCAAATCCGACCCCAAGCCAAAGAAACGATCAGCGCCCTGCACCAACTCGGAATCGAAACGGCAATGATCACCGGCGATCATACACAAACCGCTAACAAAGTAGCCGAGGCCATTGGCATAGACGAAATACTCGCGGAGTTCACACCGCAGGACAAATTGACTGAGGTACAAAGGCGATGTAACAGGGGCGAACGCGTCGCATTTGTGGGTGACGGGATTAACGACGCCCCATCGCTCACCGCAGCGGATGTCGGGATCACCTTTGCCTCAGCGACCGATGTCGCAGTGGGTGCAGCCGATTTAACGATTCTTCACGACGATCTGAACCGACTGCCGCTCACGATTCGATTGGCTCGAAAAAGCGTAAGCGTGATCAAACAAAATTTATTCTGGGCGTTTTTCTACAACATACTTGCGATTCCCCTCGCTGCTTCCGGAACCATCCAGCCCGGTATCGCCGCAGCCGCGATGATGTTTTCGTCGATCAGCGTTGTGCTCAATTCGCTTCGATTGCGAAAATTGAAGCCGTGTTGAAGTAACATTAAACAATATTTTTAAGAATAAATCGCAGGCTATTCGAATTGTTGCATTCTTATGTTTCTAACACTACACTGTACACGAGGTCAGCGAACATGAGGCAGGGGAATTGCCATGACAAATATCTGCATTTTTGAAAGTTTGAAGATTGCGGAGAAGATCATTTCTTATATTATTCTGTCCCGTTATTTCACCAAATCTCTGATCCTAATATTTTACTTATCGGGAATAATGTTTCTGTCATACACAACAGTATTCGCAGATAAAATTTATTTTTCCAGTGTTCGTAATATCCATCGCTCCAATCTGGATGGTTCGAATGCTGTAAATTTGTTGACGCAAAAAATAGATCGTCCTAGAGGTATTGCGATTGACACCGATCAAAATCGAATATTTTGGGTGGATGTGGGCTTAGGTTCTCCGAGAATAATAAAATCAAACCTTGACGGATCGAAACAAGAAAATGTGATATATATTAATGGTACTCAAACCAGTGATGTCGAATACGATTCAGTTAATCGAAAAATTTATTGGACAGAATCCACTAGAATAATGCGAGCCAATCAAGACGGTTCAAACATTGAAGAAATTATTTCAACTAACACTGAAATACATGTGATTAAATTGTTCGTTCAGGAAAACTATATATACTGGACGGAGAATGCATTTCAAATTCAACGCGCACGTCTTGATGGTTCAGAGATAGAAACAGTTATTACGACACCCTTGAATACTGCCTGGGGAATGGCTATCGATACGAAATCATTAAAGTTGTATTGGTTACAGGATGGTACTGAACCAGGGATGTGGAGATCAAATCTGGACGGGTCCGGTATTGAGAACGTATTGATTATAGAAGAAAAATTGTTTCCGTCTTCAATCTGTTATTCAAATGGCGTGTTGTATTATGCTTACGAGAATGGAATTTATCGCATTGACCCAAACGATATCAATTCGTTTTCTAAAGTTTTCGTTAGTGATATTTATGATTTTGTTGTTGATTCTCAAAACGAAATGATCTATTGGACTGTTTATAGTAATGGCAATACCGCAATTATACGCGCCAAGATTGATGGATCTAACACAGAAGCAATAATTACTCCAATTGTATATACAAACACTGACATAGCTGTAGATTTATCTTCAGACAAAATGTATTGGACGGAACGAATCCTCCGGAAAATTATGGTTTCGGAATGCGACGGCTCGAATCCGGAGACTCTAATTGATGTCGTCAGTGAACCTTGGGGATTAAAAATTGATAACTCTGAAAACAAAATATACTGGTCTGATAATCGTAGTAAATGGCGGGCAAATTTAGACGGAAGTAACGTTGAACAAGTATCAAATAGAGGAAGATTCTATTTTGAAATGGATGTAGTTTCCAGATATTTTTACTGGACAACTTCTGATGGAATTGTACGAGAAAATATGGATGGCTCAGATTTAGTTACTCTTATACCTGGAGATATGTCAAACGAAACCAGAATTGCTATAGATACATTTTCAGGCTTTATTTATTGGGCAGAAATCGTTGACGAAGCGATATGGTTACGTAAAGCTCGTCTTGATGGAACCGAAATTGAAGGTGTTGTTGACGGGATAAAATTTCCACTTGATTTGGCAATAGATACTGCGCATCAGAAACTGTATTGGATCGAAAACTACGACTTCGTCAAACGGCAGCTGTTTCGTTCTAATACGGATGGTTCCGATATCGAGCAAATAAATACTCCCGATTCGATTTTTCTATATCATCTTGAAATTGTCTTAGATGGGACAGGCGCTTGTTGTGATAAGCAGGCAGGTATTTGTTCAAATAATACATCTAAACTGGATTGTCAAAACCGTTTGAATGAATTTTTCTTGGATCAATCATGTGATTCGATAAACTGCAAACCCGTTCTAGGCGCTTGTTGTGACAGTGCAACGGGCTTGAGTGGATCATGTGAAGACGACGTGTTGTATTCAAATTGTACAAGTAATCTATCACTTACTTGGAGCGGGTCGTCGAATTGTGATGAGATTGCTTGTGAAGAACAATCTGGCGCATGTTGCGATTTATATTCGGGAGATTGTCTTGCGTATTCTTTTAAATCAGAATGTTCTAATGAACAACAACTGTGGGTTGAAGGTGCGACATGTTTTGATGTATTTTGCGATATTTCCTTAGGCGCCTGTTGTAATACAAGAGTCGGCAATTGTGATGATTTTGTAACCAACTCAGAATGCTTAGGACAGAATCAATTATGGTTAAACGCGCAATTATGCTCAAGTATAACCTGTCCAGACCCTTTTATCCCTACCCTTTCACAGTGGGGACTTATGATTATGACCTTGTTGATCATAATACTGGCTAAAATTTATTTTAACGAAAGCCTTAGAAACCCTCAGATAGATCTAGATTAAACTTGATTGAACATTTTGCCGAAACCGTCTATAATTGAACTCGCTACGAACGAACTGCAGAGCTTATGGTGCGATACACTTAGTATACGAAAAGAAAATCTATTTGAATCATGAAAAAACTTCCCTTTGTGCCGGGCATATTTTTTAAGACGCTGATTGTTGTGATCGCGTTGTTTGCCGTGATCTGGACGGTGGCGTTGTGGCTGACGGATTACGAAGTCAGCACCGCGGACAAGGTCGGCACCTTCATCACCACCATCTTAGCGACCTATCTCTTCCACTTGTGGGTCATCCCTGTAGATGATCTTCCCTTTGATGAATCTGATTCAGAAGAAGGTGAAGATGGGAATGAAACATAGGGCGACGCTACTTTAATCTTGGCCGCTTCCCCACGGGCGCGGTTCGGCGGCACAACCCCGTCGTTTCTTAATTCGCAACTTGTAACTCGTATTTATGATTGGCCGCTTCCTCACGGGCGCGGTTCGGAATGATGATACGAAACCGTATAACACTGGCGGACAAGCCGCCAGTGGCACCCTGCGACTTAAACATTCTTCCTGTGATTAAGTTTTACTTTTTCCCTCGCGTCCAACAGGCATCAGGGCCAAAACAATTAGCATGGGGATCATCGGTACACGAAAACGCGGATCAATCTGCGGCGTGGTCATTACCAACAACGCAACCGTACACGCCAACGGAAAATAAGCGCCAACCATCAATCCACCATAATGTTTCGATATTCCACCGTGACGATAGAGTCGAAAACAAACCGCCAGCGTCAGCACCAGATAGGCGATCCCCACCGCCCAGCTACGCAGCCGCTGAATCTCGATTCCATCAGGTGGCCAAATGGCGATATTCAGTGGAAAGGTCAGAATCGATCCACAACGCAGCAGCCCGCACGCGATCGAACTTACAGGTGAGTCAAAAATCAACGACCACCCGATCCTTTCAAGCTCGTCTGACGCGGCAAATGAGTTCAGCGATGTTTGATTGCCCTGCGCAAGATTGGACCAGTGAATCTCATCCCGCTGCTCGTCAGATAGACTTTTCATCTGATTTCGTAATCGCTCGTCAATCTCATCCCACACAAAATGTGGCTCATCTCTTTTTCCCGGGTCGAGCGACGTCTGTACATAGCGCTGTGCCGAATTCCCCTCA
>CBDTZI010000135.1:0-8225 GCA_965364865.1 uncultured bacterium
TTCAACGAGAAGTTCCGGGCGGCACAAATGGGCCTGGATGCAGGTGCTGGCGGGCTAGGGGTCGAGACCCTGCTGATCGAAGAAGGAGTTTCGAACTTCATTGAATTGGTCGTAATGGCAGAAGTCGTCAAGGTAACAGGTGAGCCGTACGATGTCGTGCCAGTCGGCGTCTTCACTTTCGAGAAGGGCTTGAATGTTGGCTAATGTACGTTTGGTCTGGGCCACAAAATCGTTTTGGTGAATGGATTGGCCGTTTTCGTCAACGCTGGCGGTGCCGGAGATGAACAGCATCATGCAGTTGTCCATTTCGACGCGCATGCCTCTGGAAAACGCAACTTTTTGGGGATAGTCGTAGGCTTCGTTCAAAGCGTCCGGGCTGCGGATCGCGGATTTATTGACTCTCGTTCGAACATTGGATGTCATGGTGCATACTCCGTTTTATAGTGATGCCGCTCGGTTGATGTCGCGTATTCTTCGCTGGAGATCGAGTCGGAATCGAATCGAGAATGATCCCTTCGCGATACAATCCTGGGAGCCCTAGTTCAACGGGCTCTATATTTCAAGACTCGGCGGATTTTCTTGCAAACTACAGGCCAACATTGGGAATCTTTCGTCGGTTAACCCAATTGACTGTTTCAAACGACCGATATTATTGATAGCGGTCTGGCTACCGATTTGCTGAGCGTTTATGGGGTGTTTATACGGGCTCTCACTGGTGGTATAATGGCTTTTTTGAATCACGGGGTACAACGAATCACGCGATGACGAATCAATCGAATCAATTAAAACATTCGGTTTCAAATCAACAGCCTATGCAACCGTCGCCGCCCGGTGGGCAATGGCCTGGTCGATCGGCTGTTATCATCGTGATGATCGGGCTGATGGCGGTAGGGGGATG
This sequence comes from uncultured bacterium, assembly GCA_965364865.1. Classification (GTDB taxonomy): domain Bacteria; phylum Planctomycetota; class Phycisphaerae; order UBA1845; family UBA1845; genus CBDTZI01. Next base: position 899 of record CBDTZI010000135.1, read on the forward strand.
GTACAGCATTCGATCATCGAATCACCAGCCGCAATCGGCCAAAGCCAAAACTTCCACATCGACATCTGCGACAACTCAGCCGGGTACATCTGCTGTGCTAAAACTAAAAATGCTGATCACGCAGACGCCGGTTTCAATTTCCACGTCGCAATACGAGGATGATTGTGCAATACCGTTACCCGGCAAGAGTCGAATCATTCTATTCGATCCGACGTTGACTTCTGCTGCGTCGATCCATCTGACGCAGGATTTTTTCTCCGCGGGTAAGCCCAATCTTTCCTTCGATGCAAAGACATTTCTTTTTCTCGGTCGAAAAAATCGTTCTGATCCGATCGAGATATGGGAAATGTCGGTTGAGGGCGGTCCATCTCGCAAGGTGACCGATTGCGATGGTGAATGTTTGGACGTGTTGCATCTGTCCACGATGTATACTCTCGACGCTGAAAAACCATCCGATCTGATCGCCTTTGTCTCCAGAAAAAAAACGGATTCGCCGCCGCAACTGTTTACCTGCAAGCGAAACGGGAGTGATCGAAGACAGATCACGTTTTCACCAGCTGGGGTGTCCGATCCATACCTGCTGCGTGATGGCCGGTTGTTGATCTCCATCCCCACGCAACCAGACGAAGACACAACTCTGACGAATACGAAAAATACATCTTTTTATGTGATCAATACAGACGGTACGGACCTTTTTCCGTTTGCCGGATTTCATGAATCCTCGTCTCGTCGATCATCACCGGTGGAAACAGCTGAGGGTCGGGTGTATTACCTCGAAGCGAAGAGTCCGAACGATCATCACAGCCAATCCATCGTTTCGGTTGATCGAAAACATAGTTTGCGATCACGTCGGGTCGTGAAAACGGTTAGAGAGGCAGAGCATGAAGGAAATTTTTATTCGCTAACAGCATTACCGGATAAACAGTTGCTCGTTTCCCACCAACCGTCATCACCCGAAAGCTCTGCCGGGATTTATTTGATAGAGACGGTGAGTGAGCTGCGATCCACGAAAATCTATGATGACGAGGCGTGGCATGAAATAGAGGCACAAGCGATTTTCGCAAAACCCAAGCCTTCCGGTCGGTCCAGTGTGGTGAACAACAAAACCGATGTGGGTCAGCTCTATTGCCTCAATGCCTATTTGAGCGACATTGCGGAGGATCAAAAAACAAAAAATAATTCGATTCATCGTGTGAGGCTCTACGCGTCGGATATTTCGGCGAACCCTGTTCAGCGGGTGTTGGGTGATATTCCTGTCGAAGCAGACGGTTCGTTTTATCTGGAAATCCCTGCACGCACTCCGCTTCGTCTGGAGACCCTCGCGCAAAGCGGGGATGTGATTCGGTCGATGCGAAACTGGTTCTGGGTCATGCCGATGGAAAGGCGAGGGTGTATCGGCTGTCATGAGGATCGCGAGTTGACCCCGCCCAATCGACACGTCCACGCGCTGAGAAAACGTCCGCATCGAATCGGCATCTCGACCTTGCCGTCGATGAAACAATATGAAGAGGGGCATCAACCTTAAATCGATTACGAACCATGAAACTGCGATTGATTACTATTTGTGTTCTGTTTTATCCTGCGTTACGGGTTTGCGCGAATCCGCCCAAGGCTTCTGATTTTCCTTTATACACAGGGCGAAGCGTATGTCTGAAATGTCATAGTAAAAATAGTCCGGGTGAGGAGGGGCGAAAACATCCCTGCACACTGGAAGACATTCCCGAACACGATCAGTCGTTTGATGCGTTGACGTCGATCCACGCGGACTCAATCGCGGCTCTTAGCGGGCTTGTCGAACCGCCCACCCGGAGTACGGTCTGTCTGGAATGTCACGCCGCTGCGGCGGATGAAGGGCTGCGATGGACAAAAAAAACGTTTCAGCTTGAGCACGGAGTGCAGTGTGAATCTTGTCACGAGGCGGGCAGTTTACATGTCGAGTCGATTAGGTCCAACGTGAAAATGATTCGCACAGATCATCAGCCGCTGATTCGTCGAAGCGATCGGGAAGATTGCAAGCGCTGTCATGTGGAGAGGCCTTCGCATCAGGAAGTGCTCAAACGAAATTTTTCGTTGACTCCCGGCGATCATGAATACAAAACGCCGGTGCAATTGGCGGTTTCGCCGGATGGCGACAGGTTGTACATCACCGGTGAGCGGGCGGATAAGCTGATCGTTGTAGACGTGAAGCAGAAAAAAGTGATTAAAGAGATTGCGGTCGGCAAGCGGCCTCACGGTGTGGTCGTCAGTGCCGATGGTCAACAGGTGTACGTTACCAATCGCGCCGGTGGAACACTGAGTGTCATAGACGCAAAAACATTGACCGTTACAACGGAAGTCAAGGTCGGGTTCGAGCCGCATGGCGTTGCGATGGATCCGGATGGGAAAACCATCTATGTGGTCAACACCGCGGATGACACGATGACGATGGTCGATGTCGAATCTTTGGCGGTAACGCGAAAACTCGCGATGGGCGGATCGCCGTGGTGGATCACGATCAATCCCCGTCAACGACGGGCGCTGGTGACCAACGTCAGGCCTCGCTTCGTACGTTTTCGTGACCCGCCACAATCTGAAATCAGTGTGGTTGATCTGGTGAACCATCGAGTTGTTCGGCGATTCACGGTTCCCGATGCGAACATGCTGCAGGGGATCGAATGGGTTCCCGGTAGCGATGTCGCTTTGTTTACGTTAATGCGTACCAAAAATTTGATTCCCACGTCGCGACTCGCACAAGGCTGGGTGATCAACAACGGGCTAGGCATTGTGTGGGGGGATGGTCGAGTGGATCAGGTGTTGCTCGATGAGCCGGGCCATTATTTTCCCGACCCGATGGACATTGCGGTCAGCCCCGATGGCAAAACCGCCATCGTCACCAGCGGCGGGGCGGATGAAGTCGCCATCGTCAACGTTGACAAGTTGCTCGACATGGTGAAAAGTTTTTCAGATGCGCAGCGCGAAAAAATCTTACCCTATCACCTGGGGATGAGCGAGAAATTTGTGGTTCAACGGCTTGCGGTCGGTTCCAACCCGCGCGGTGTTGTTTTTTCGCCCGATGGTTTGAACGCGTTTGTCGTCAACACGCTGGATGACAGTGTAAGCGTGATCGATATTGACAAACGGACGGTGAGTGACACGATTTTTCTGGGTGGCCCGACGTATGTTACGCAACTTCGCTGGGGTGAAAAAGTTTTTCATGACGCCGACATCACCTATGGCCAGCAGTTTTCCTGCCACAGCTGCCATCCCGACGGTCATATTAACGGGTTGACGTTTGATATCGAAGCGGATGGCATCGGTGTGCATCCGGTGGATAACCGCACGCTTCGCGGAATTTTCGACACTCCGCCGTTTAAGTGGGAAGGTACGAATCCATCGCTGCACAGGCAATGCGGGCCACGACTGGCCGTATTTTTTACGCGGATCGATCCTTACACCCCGGAGGAGCTCGACGCGCTGGTGTACTATATGTGTACGATCGAGCGCATGCCCAATCGATATCGAAAACCGGAAGGGCTCACACTTGCCCAAAGACGAGGCAAGGATGTTTTTGAGAGAGCACACGGTAACGATGGTCAGCCTCTTTCACGCGATAAGCAGTGCGTCACCTGTCACAACGGTGCCTATCGCACCAATCGTGAGAGCAACAAAGTGTTTACCACGATGTGGTTTGACGCACCGGTCAGTATCGATCTGGGTGAGGAAATGTTTAACACCGACGAGTTTGGTGCGCTGGGGGCTTATTATTTTGTCGATGTGGGCGTGCCGCAGAAGGTGCTTGATGTTCCGCACCTTCGCGACATCGCGGACAGCCCACCCTATTTGCATAACGGCAGTGCGAATTCTCTGGAGGAAATTTGGACGCGGTTTAACATGGTCGATCGCCATGGAGCGACAGCGGATCTGACCCGGCAGCAGCTAAATGATCTTATCTCTTATCTTAAAGCGCAATAAACGTATGGTTACATCATTCGGTATTCGTGGAGGATCGTGTCTGGTGTTGGGGTGCGCACTTTTTTTCGGTTTGATTTGTGGTGTTGCATATAGCCAATCCGATCAAACAAAAACCCAAGTCAATATCAACATCTATGGTGATTGGAAGGTATTTAACGAAGCCGATGGTCTGGCGAGTCGCAGTGTTCAATCGCTTGCGGTTCACGGTTCACATCTCTGGGTGGGAATGGATCACGGGCTTTCTCGATATGATGGAACAGCATGGAAAACATGGACTGCGAAGGATGGACTTCCGGACGATGCGATCTCGTCTATTGCGGTCGATCCTGAAACCAATGACGTTTGGCTGGGTAGTTGGGATCATGGCTTGATCCGACTCACCGGCGGGCGATTTGATTTCTTCGATCAGTTTAACAGTGGGTTGTCCGGAAATTTTGTTTATTCGCTGACCATCGATCGAGGGAAAGTGTACGCAGCCAATATCGGCGGTGTGAGTGTATACGATCCACTGGCTGATGCGTGGGAGTTGTTCAGCCCGCGCCAGACGGACGGTTCACATTCGATTTTTACATCGATCACCCCTGCGAACGGTAAATTGTATGCCTCGACTTTATCTGGAAGCGTAATAGAAATTCCATTGGATGGCGATCAGCCGAACGGGAGGGACGTTTTTCAAAGTACAGGGATTCATCCATCCGCAACGCAGGTGATCGGTTTAGAGAAATCCGTGGGCGTCGTGTCGAGTGATCATGGAAAAACATTGTGGTTCGCGACGCAGCGGGGGGTGTTTCGCAAACAGCAGCAGCGGGGATCGTGGGAGAATCAAACTTTTCCAATCCTGATGACGCAGAATCTGTACATTCAATGTGTAGCGATCTCAGAGGATCACACACTTTGGTTGGGCACGGATAACGGGCTGTTTATGATGGCGGATTGGAAATCAAACACCTGGGTACACTATCGATTCGACCCCGTCGAATTGCAGGGGGAAGTGATTGTTATGGATTCGACCGGGATCACAAAAACGGTGAAACCGTTTTTTTCGATTCCGTACAATAACATCCGCACGATCGCATTTGATAAAAAAACAGCCTGGATAGGCACCGCAGAGGGTTTGGTTAGAGCGAGCAAGCCCGCTCCGATCGACATCATGGCTACTCGCCCACCAAAACCTGTATTGCAAGATGTACCTTTACAAGTCGATAAGAAAAATCAATCTTATGATAAAAATACAACCCATAGAGTAAGCACACGTCCTGCGTTGGCGGTGTACGGTCCTCGTAATCGAACGATCGCGCTACCGGGGAAAAAGATCGACACGCGAATCAATCCCGATCGGGCGGATTCAAAAGCGGTTCATCGTTGTTTGATGCAATTCAACAAACACGCAGCGTCAAAAGATCACCGGATAGAACTTTTTGAAATGTCGCACGGGTACGAACGGTATGGCTGGGGTCTTCCGGAAGATGATATCGTTTACTTTGCACAGCGAGCCAACATTGCTGGGGTGGTCGGACTGCTGGATCAACGTCATCGTGAGGCGGCGGAGGTGATCGCGCGGGTAGAGATTCCATTTGTGAATGTCGCGGAAGAGGAAGCGTTTCGTCGTGCTGAATCTCTCCATAATCCCTGGCTATTTCGTTGCTGGGGGGATCAGCCTCGTCAGCATCGAATGCTGTTGGATTATGTAGTACGCGATTTGGGATTGTCACGGATTGCGATGATACGAGTTCCCGGGTCGCTCAGTCAGAGACATCTGAACTGGTGGAAAAATCACGCGCTGAAAAAGAAGTATGACATCGTCGCGGATGTGCATTACTCGCCGAAGGGTTCAGACCGTGCTGATTTTGTTGCGGAATTAACCCGGTCGAATCCACAAGTGATTTTGACCTGGGCGGGTCGCGAGACCTCAGCCAATCTGCTGCGACAAATTCGTGAAGCGGGTTTGGATGCATTGGTCGTGACGAGTCAAGATACGGTAGTGGATGATTTTGCGGATCAAATGGGTGTAGACGCGGGCAAGGTGTTGGCTTTCATGCCGGTGTCGTTTGGAACAAACGAAAAACATGTTTCGTCGTTAACCCAGGCGGGTTTTCGTGGATCATCATCTGGCGCGGATCAACAGAACGCACTCTCGCTGCACGAAACGCGATCTTACGAAGCGACCGACCACATGTTTTACGCCATAAAAATGGCCTGGAAGGATCGGCGGATGGTGAAACAGGTGCTGCAATTGATGAATTTTAGTGCGTCGGGCGAGCTTCATTACGAACGCCGACATCAACCCTTGCTAGTGACTTTTTCACTTTTGATACAAGGGCAGTGGATTTCGCAAGCGCTTCCCTCTAATTAATCGGCTCATCATTTTGCAAAAATTGTTCATAACGAGGATCGAGTCGAGCTGCGATTTGCATGTGTCGTTGGGCTTGTTCCATTTGGTTGTCAGACGCCAGCAGGGCAGCCAGGTTAAAATGAGCGTCGGCGTGATCGGGATTCAACTCGATCGCCTGCATCAAAATCGGCATGGCTTCTGTTGCATTTCCTGTTCGTAAAAACGCGGCTCCGAGATTGTTATACAGGTCAGCGTCGTTGGACATTTTTTCCAGCGCACGTTGGTAATAGGGAATCGCCTGATCGTATTTTCCCAGGTGCGCTAAAAGCGTGCCGAGATTGTATGCTGCCCGCGACGCATCGGGATCAAGCGAAACCGCTTGTTGTAAATGTTTGATGGCTTCGTCCAGTTGGCCCATTTCGGCCAGGGCGCTACCGAGGTCAGCGTGTGTGGAGGCGTTGTCCGGATCCATTTTCACTACAGTGCGTAAAAGGTCGATCGTTCCTGCGAAATCTCCACGACGGCCCAACATTTTAGCAAGTTCGTTGGCAGACAAAATGGCATATCTTTTTGCTTTCGGATTTTCCATGTCCGATTGCGTGATGATCCATTGCAACTGCTGCTCAGCTTGCGCGGGTTGATCGTGTTTCATTAAAGTGTGTGCGTAGTTGAGTCGAATCTGATGGTCGTATGGAAATCGCACCAGGTAAGGCTTGATGTATTTCCGGGATTTTTCGAGATCGTCAAGATGCGCCGCGGCGAGGACGCGGCTTCGTTCGACCTGAATGTTTCCAAACAGCCCCCACTTCATCGCAGTGGTTAAATTTTTAATTGCAGACGACGCGATTTTTTGATTATTTTGATTGTCGCGATTGTTCAACGCAACAGTCTGAATCAGTCCGGTGTATTCGTGATACCGAACGAATGAGCTGTGCAGGACAAACGCGATGATGACTGCCATTACACTGGTAAATACCCGGCCCGCAAATTGAACCCGGCCTTTGTCTTTGAGCGTGAGGGTGGAGAGTTTGACGTGGGTGCGAG
>CBDTZI010000136.1:0-8188 GCA_965364865.1 uncultured bacterium
ACATCTTCAAAAAGAAATGTTTTTATCTGATTCGTCTTTTTCGTACTTACACTAAGCTATCAACGGGTATCACGTTCGGATCAAAACCTGAGCCGCACTCGGGACATCGTGGTTGCACCAGGCCCCTCAGGTTGTAACCACAGTTGATACATAAGCCTTTCGCCCGACGATCTGCACGACGCACCGGTCCACGAAAAAACATGGTCGCTGGCCACAAACCAAGCAGCAATAGGATCATTCCAAGAGGCGCAGAAACTTTTGTACAATTGGTCATACCGGTAGCCGGTATTCCAGTACCTGCCGTGAGTATATTAAATCCGCTTGGAAAACTTACGAATTCTTCGTACTTGAATCCGGCGAAACTGTGGTTAGTCGGGAACGTATTCACTCCCTGTACAGTCGCATCGGTAAGATAGTGTATGTTCAGTCTACTGTTCGTGATCTCAATCCCAAAGCGCCCGTCTTGTAGCATTTGCTTACCACGGCTAAAAACAATTTTTGGGAACACCAATGCCAAGCCAGTTTTAAGTTCTACCACAGGCTCGTAGTTCGGGTCCTCCATATATTTGGCTATGAATGCATACGGGTCTCTGAAATTACCCCACTGATAAGAAAGACCGAAATAACCACTGATCCATATGATCGAAACACTACACAGCATCATTAATGAAACGACAATCTGGCTGCGACGGAATAACCTGTTCAGCACAGTCTCATTGCGGCGAGGATTCCAAAATTCCTCCCAGATCAACCGCCACGGTGGTATCCGTTTTCTTACATAAGGCCCTGCCAACAAAATGAATGCTATCGCAAGAAGCAAAAATAACATCGGTATGTCTACGCGGTAGGTATCGAGAATCGTACCCGGTTCATCGACGGCGCCGGAATAATGAACCGCCTTTCCCCATCGCGCTGTATAAAACACGTTTCGCCAGGTTGCTTTTTCTCGCTCAAAAACAATTCCCGCCAGTGCAGAGGCTGAAGAATCTCCTTTGATCAAGATGAAGCGAACACCCCCATCCGTAACGACCCCCTGTACCCAGACGGTTTTGGTCAGTTGAAGATCATAGTCGAGCGGCCAGGCGTAGCTGATCGCCAGCACGATGACCAACAAACTCCAGAATGTCCAGAATCGTTTTCGCATATACACCGAATGGTACCAACATCAGCGAAATATATACATTCCGAATCGAAAATTAAGTTCCTTTGGGGAGGCCCCATTTTTTCTTGGCTTCGGGTGTGAGTTCCCAGAGCACGTTGATGATCTTCCATTGACCATTCAGCTTGACCATATGCATATAGTCAACCCAGTCGTGCATGGTACCCTTGACGGTGGCGGCATTACCATACACTTCATAAATCTCTACCTCAGCTGTGCGCTCGGACTCGGAAGTTGGTTTTGACCCATGGTAACGCGTAGCCTGTACCAACTTCATCGCGGACATGTGTTGAACGTATCCCTTGCCTGATTTCGGATGAGGCATGACGACGCGCTTAGCCATGTCGGGATGAATTGAGCTTTCCATTCGATCGGCATCACCGTTGTAATAGCCCACCATGTAATCCATCGCCGCTTTTTTAATACCCGCCTGGTCTGCGGTTTCGCCCGACCGGGCAGCTCCAATCGCGATCATACACGTCACTAAAATTCCAACCGTTGCAAATGTTTTATACATTTTGATCTCCTTTTGATCTTCTTGAACGGGGCCATGTCCATACCGTCCTGAATTTCCGACGATATTTTTTACGCGTTCATGATACATCAAATCCGTATCAAAAAGCTTGTTTACTTGTATATACTGGTAAAATATTTTGTAACAGTACAAGCTTTTTCGAGGATTAAACCAGATTCAAGCCTATACGATCGCTCTTGGCAATCAATGGTACATTGTGTTCGTCTATGCGTTTACGGTAAGATTTAGCTGGCAAGAAATAGAAAATACTTTCCATGCAGGAGGATTGCGATGGGTAACGAAAATGCGAAAATCGAATCGAAACTGATCCACGCCGGCGAAATCAGACCGCGAGTGGATGGATCTGTCGTAACACCGATCTTTCAATCCAGCACATACGAATATACAGGCGAAACCGATTATCACGACGTTCGATACATCAGGCTCAACAACAATCCCAATCAGCTAGCCTTAAACGAAAAAATCGCGGCCATCGAAAACGCAGGGGCAGCTGTGGTCACCTCCAGCGGGATGGCTGCGATTTCCGCGTCGCTCTTAACCGTGCTCTCAAGCGGAGATCATCTCATCGCACAAAGTTGTCTCTATGGCGGCACGCATAATTTTATGACCAAAGACCTGCCGAGTCTGGGTATCGATCATACCTTTGTGGACGGCGATGATCCCGATACATGGAAAGAGGCGCTGAAACCCAACACAAAGATTTTTTATGTTGAAACGCTGTCCAATCCGCTTTTGCAAATCCCCGATCTGAAAAACATCGTCGAGTTTGCCAAAGCGAATAACCTCACCACGCTGATCGACAACACCTTCGCTTCTCCGGTCAATTTTCGACCGGCTGAGATGGGAATCGATATCGTTTTAGAGAGCTGCACAAAATACATGAATGGCCACAACGATCTGGTCGCGGGTGTTGCGGTAGGCAAAACCGACACGATTCGTGCGATCAAACACAAGCTCGATCATCTGGGCGGTTCGCTCGACCCGCACGCGTGCTTTTTACTTTCGCGCGGGTTGAAGACATTGGCTGTTCGTATGCGTTATCAAAACGAATCAGCCATGAAAATCGCGACGTATTTATCTGATCATAGTGCGGTAGCCCATGTAAACTATCCGGGTCTGAAATCGCACGCCGAACATTTACGAGCTGCGGAGTGGTTTGAGGGGTTCGGCGGGATGATCAGCTTTGAGCTTCACGGCGGCGTTGAAGCCGCTGAAAAAATGTTTAGCCGATTAACCATGCCAGCTGTCGCGGTGAGCCTGGGCGGCGTGGAATCGCTGATTATTTTACCCGCAGCGGCTGTGCATCCGAATGTATCCGACGAAGACCGAGCCAAGTCCGGCCTGAGTCAGGGCTTGATCCGTTTCTCGGTCGGCCTGGAAAACACCGACGATCTTCTAGCCGATTTCGAACAAGCGCTGGAGGAATAATCGTTGCTTTCGTAACCGGGTGCCATGGCTAAGCGAAGCGCCGCCATGTTCATTATCGTAACTTGTTGCGACTCGGGTGGCATGCCCACGCTCGCGTGGGCATGTATCTGATCAAAATTAATTCCGATATTGAATGGTTTTTTTATCCGAGCCGAGAGCGCAAGCGACCGGTGCGCTGCAGGCTGTAAGCCTGCCAGAGAATAGCCGGTGGCAAGCGTAGCGTCGCCACCGGAATAAGGTTGCCAAATTTTAATCCAACCCTGAAAGGGTTGAAGAATATGTACGCATGAAAAGTTTGCAATGCTTACACAATTGCGCGTGTGATTCGTCGTTTTTTCTGCGACCCCGTCAGGGTCGAATAAACCGATGGTGCTTTCAACCGTGGGCGTCACTGCGGAGGCGAGGCCTCCTTGCTTGCCCACGGCTATTGTCTTGCAGCCCTTCAGGCTGCGCAATGGATGCCAGTTTTTATTGTATTTGTGGAGAATAAATTTCCTTCTTCTCAGCCCGCCTGGAAAACACCGACGACCTCATCGCCGATTTTGAACAATCGCTGAAAAAATAATCGATCCGAAATGTAACTGTATTTTTTTGAGCCAAGAGCAATCTTGCTAGTAATGTCCTAATTTAGGACTTTTAAATTTTTCATCAAAACAGATTCTTCTGGTCCGTCCGGCTTTCGTTTTATAATGGCTGTCTGACTTTGGATTGGAAATGGTTGTGCTCCCGTTGAATTGTCAGGATTATGCCAAGTTCCCTCTGCCAATGGTATTTCCGCGATGCGTATAAAAATCACCTTGTTATTCCAGTTGTTTCCAGTTTGTTCCAAAACAACTTCACCTTCTTTAAACATGGCTAAATCCTTTCGATGTGGAAACTCGCAAATCAATCAATTATGTTTACCATAGTCAACCGGGAGCGCAACCGACCGGTGTGGTGCTCCTGATCGTTTATTCCATAGTTTTTAATCGGTTGAATCTATCTGCTAATACCTTGTTATGCCAAGCATAAAGATATCCACTATGTAATACATTGATAAAAATTGACACCGCTCGGTTTATTATTTCCGAATATTTGATGTAAAGGTACCTTATGTTCTGGTTTTGGAGCAAGACTGGGGTCATTGGCATATCCGCATGCTGGACATGTTATAGAAACTCTTTCAAGAGGGGGATATTTGCCAATAAAGTTTCGAGCAAGAGATCGACAATGATTTGCCATTGTAAAACATGTACTATACCTATCGGAACTATTATTTCGGATAGATTGTTCAAAAATCAATGTAAGATGCCAACAATCAGGATTATCAGAAAGGATTCTATTAAGGTTTTGAGAATTGAAAGCAGGTTTTTCTCTAGCAAATACACGTTTCCCTGTAATGAGCGTCCACAGCAATTTACCAAGTGAATAAATATCCGCTTTATAGGATACTTCGTCAATTGAGCCTGCCTCGCACTCTGGGGCCATGTAATCTGGTGTGCCAACACCTTCATTTGTCAAAGTAATCCGATTGTCATTATCTATCTGACAGCATCCAAAATCTATAATGATCGGAGAAAAGGACTTTTTGTGCATGAGGATATTTTCTGGTTTGATGTCTCGATGTATAACTTGTTTCTCATGGCAAGCGTGTAGTGCTTCAGCACAATCTGCAATAAATCCTAAACAACGACGAGGGTTTTTTAGGAATGGCGATTCTTGTTTATAGATAATATCGGATAGTTTCTCAGCACCATATCTAGGCATTACATAATATTGAAATGATGAATCTGCCTCACTATGATCATCAATGCTGACGATGCGCGGATCATTAATACTATTAATTGCTTCTATTTCTTGAATGAATCTTTTTTTTGCCTGAGTAGAAGAAACATTGTTCAGAATCTTCATCGCATATAAACCAAAAGGGAAATCCTCCGGGGTTTCTGGGTTGACTTCGTCAATTCTTGCTTGTCCACCGGAACCTAAAGTATTTCCTGTACTATTCCACGGCACTTCTTTTGGTATTTTGGCCATTTTATTTTCCCGAAATAATTACTTGCTCTGTTCCATAGGTTCGTTTTGGCGTTTTACCCAGGTGTAGTTGTAGTCCTTGTCTTCGATTTTATCAGCTACGCCGGTCATGAGCAGCGGCTTGAAAGTGTCACACATCACAGCTAATTCATTCGTACGTGGGATGCCGACGCTTTTTTCATACGTGCCCGGGTGCGGGCCATGCGGCACGCCCATGGGGTGCAGCGAGATCGACTCCGACTCGATCCCCTTGCGCGACGTAAAGTTACCCTCGACGTAATACAAAATCTCGTCGCAGTCCACACTCGAGTGGCCATAGGGACAGGGGATGGCTTTGTGCTCGCCTTTTTCGTAGTAATCCACCTTACGCGGCACGAAGCTACAGATAATAAAACCGCGGCCCGCAAAGGTCACATGAATTGTCGGCGGTAAATGAATCGCACCGGTTCGCGGTTGATAGTCGTGAATGTTAAAGGCAACCGGATAGGAATAGCCGTCCCAGCCCGCGAGATCCCACGGAAAATGTTCGTAGTCGTGAACGCTCAGGCGATTGCCGAATTTGATGACGAGCGGATAGGGCGGTTTGCCGTGCGTTTTCTCATCGAATTTTAATAACTCGGTGGGATAACGAAAATCGCGATGGCAATAGGGTGCGTCCAGCGTGACCTGGCCCGACTCGTTGCGAAATTGTTTGGGTATGTCGATGTAAGACGACGATTCGAAAACCAAAAACGTAGCCTTGTCATTGTCGCAGTGAAGTCGATAGGGTGTGGTTTTGGGGATGATGACGTAATCGTGTTTGTTGAACTTCAGCGGCCCGTAGACCGTTTCCACCATGCCGTCGCAATCATACGCGAACCAGCATTCATCACTCTGCGCATTGGAAAACCAGTGGTGGCCAGCGGGTTCGGAGGGTTTACAGATTCCGACTTGAATATCGTCGTTTATTAAAATGGTGCGCCGCCCGGTGAGAAAATCGCCTTCGTGTTTGAGGTCTTGCGTGCGAATGTGTCGGCGGTGCAGCGGTTGCTCAGCTAGTGGTTCGATCGGGCAAAATCCGGGCAGCTCCATGGTGCGCACGGCGCATTCGTCGGTCGGCGGCGTGCGGTAATATAAGATGCTGTAGGTGCTGTCGAATCCCACGCGGGTCATGCACTGTTCCATCAGAAGTTTTCCCTCTTCGTGATGGGTGACGTGGTGTTTGGGGGGAACGCTTCCGACTTTGTGATAATGAATCATGTTGATGTTGCTCCGAAATCAATTAGTAAAATTTTATACGTCTTTAAATATGAGCTGCATACGGAATGTGATTCCGTTGCTTCCCCCCTTATTTACAAGGGGGGATTGAGGGGGGTAAATCTTCTTAACGAAAACCTCCCCCACCCCCTCCTTCGTAAGGAGGGGAGCAAGTTCTACTCATCGCGGCTATTTACTCATCGTGGCTATAGGCTTTTTCCATGCGTTCGGCGATTTCGTCTTTGGTTAGATTCGCAATGCGTCGGGCGATACCCCATCGATAACCAAACGGATCACAGATACAGCCATACCGATCGCCCCAGGGTTGATCAGCCATGGGCGTCACCACCAGCGCCCCAGCCGCCACCGCCCGATTAAACAGAAAGTCGGGATCGTTGACATACACATACAACCAGACCGGGCTGACGTCCTTGCCATCGGGAATCACGGTTTCCGGAGACAAGGGTATGTCTGTCAACAAAATACGCGAGTTCCCGATTTCCAACTCGGCGTGACGAACTCTTTTTCCGTCGGCGTCGGTAATGCGAAAATGTTCCTGTGCGTCGAACACCTCGGTGTAAAACGCGATCGCTTTGGGCGCGTCATGCACCACGATATACGGCGTGATCGTAGAAAAACCTTCCGGAATTGGTTTTATGTTTTCATCCATGTCCACTTCTCCAAATTTAACGGGAGTTGTTCATCCCTGAAATTGTAGTTATAAATTCCCTCTCAGCGCCTGCTCGCGTTCGATACTGACGAACAACGCCTTGAAATTTCCGATGCCGAATCCCCGGCTGCCGTGTCGCTCGATCACTTCGTAAAAAAGTGTGGGGCGATCCTGGACGGGCGTGGTAAAAATCTGCAACAGATAACCGTCGTCGTCCTTGTCCAACAAAATGCCAAGCTCCTTCAGCTTGTCCCAATCTTCGTCGACATCGCCAACGCGCTCTTTCATGTAATCGTAATAGGTATCGGGTACGCGCAAGAAATCGATGTCACGATTACGCAGCTCGGTCACCGTTTCGTAAATGTTACCCGTGCTCATGGCTACGTGTTGTACGCCCGGACCTTGATAGTAATCGAGAAACTCCTCGATCTGACTTTTCTTTTTACCCTCGGCTGGTTCGTTAATGGGAAACTTGCACTTGCCGCTGCCGTTTTCCATCACTTTGCTCATCAACGCGGTATACTCAGTGCTGATATCCTTTTCCGTAAAGTGAGCCAGGTTGGAAAAGCCCATGACCTCCGCATACCACGTCGCCCAGAAATTCATCTCGCCCAGATGAACATTAGTCACGATGTGGTCGATCGCAGCCAACCCGACACCCGCAGATTCGGGTACCTCGATCGGAGAAAAACCGGGCATATATACGCCGCGATAATTTTTTCGATCCACAAAACGAAAAATCGTATCACCCGCGTATTTGATTTCGCCGGTGATCAACGTACCGTTTTGATCTTCCATCGCGGTGGCTGGTTTCAACACCGTAGCTCCGCGTGCTTTCACCTCGCGCAGAGCCTGTTCCACGTCGCCCACTTCCAGCGCGATGGCTTTCACACCGTCGCCGTGCAATGCGCAATGTCGGTTGATCTCGCTATCGGGTGTAAAGGCGCTGGTGAATACGAATATTACCTTGCCCTGCTGCATGACGTAACTCGCCCGCTCGCGCGAGCCGGTTTCCAGCCCGGCCTTGGCCACGGGTTTGAAGCCAAAGGTTTTGTCATAAAAGTGGGCGGCCTGTTTGGCGTTACCCACATAAAACTCGACGTGGTCATAGCCCTTGATGGGAAAAAAATCTTCGCTCACGGGAATC
>CBDTZI010000137.1:0-8153 GCA_965364865.1 uncultured bacterium
CGCACCGAGGGGTGTGTGTTGTTCCACAGGGACAGCCTCTGTACGGCCTGCATCGCTGCTGTGTGGCGTATTTGGTTGGGGGAGATCGCCAGACATATCAGTATTATCATAGCCTATTTTCGAGATGGAGCGAACTGGGTCGTTGGATCGATATCATGCTTAGGTATCGCCTCAATAAAGGTTGTTCTTGATCGTCTGATAATAACTGACAGGACGACGTGATCCATCAGAGTCGTTGAGCGTGTCACGGTACAATTTTCATTGCCAAGTTTACGAAAATGTGGTATTTTGTAGTTTGTAATTATGATTGTCACGGCGGGCTTGTAATCAAACCCCAACCATCGACATGGAGGTCGAGCAGCAGGGTACATGGAGGTAGCCAGGATCTATGTTTCTCAAGCAGATAACACTTTGCGGATTTAAGAGCTTTTGCGATAAGGTCGACTTCGCCTTCGGTCCGGGGGTGACGTGCCTGGTGGGTCCTAACGGGTGCGGCAAAAGCAACATTCTCGACGCCTTCAAGTGGGTATTGGGTGAACAATCCGCCCGATCTCTGCGTGGCCGACAGATGATCGATATGATCTTCAACGGATCCTCCGCTCGCAAAAGCAGCAGCGTCGCTCAGGTCGACCTCACCTTCGATAACTCCGATCGATCCCTGGCGTTGGATCAGGATGAAATCACCGTCACACGAAAACTTTACCGTTCCGGTGAAAGTGAATACCAGATCAACAAAACCCCTTCGCGGCTGAAAGATATTCGTGAGTTGTTTATGGACACCGGCGTGGGCGTCGACAGCTATTCGATTATCGAGCAGGGGCGTGTGGATTTATTGTTACAAAGCAGTCCCGCGGATCGACGAATTATTTTTGAAGAAGCCGCCGGGATCAGTAAATACAAGGCCCGCAAGCGCGAAGCACAACGTAAGATGGAGCGTACCGAACAAAATTTGCTGCGGGTGGCGGATATCGTGGAAGAACTCGAAAAGCGATTACGCAGTGTAAAGCTTCAAGCGACCAAGGCGAGAAACTACAAAGAGTATCAAGTCCGCTTGAACGAGTTGCGATCTTCTTTTGCGATGGCGGAGTATCATCGTTTTTCCGAAAAAATCGGAACGGTTCAAAAAGATGTCGATTCGTTTTCCGATCAGGCTACGGCGTTGCGAACGGATATCGATCGAAACGAGAAAAACGAATCTGAAATCGCCATCAAGCTGGATCAACTGGCGGAAGAAATTAATCAGGCGGATAATGAACTGGTCCGCGCCAAAACCAGCTTAGCCTCTCAGCAGGAACGGATTGAATCTTCGCGTCATCGGATCGAAGAACAGTCAGCCATGCTCGAGAGAAACAATGAGCGACTGAATAGCGATGCGAAGCGACTATCAACCAATGAGCAGGAGCTTGAAACACTCAAACAATCCGCCGATCAGTTGCAACAGGAAACGCATTCGCTCCATACCCAAATCGATGAACTGAACGAAAACGATCGGGCGCTGGCTCGCCATTTAACCCAGGCCCAGGCGGTGTTGGAGGATGAGAAAGCCGGCATCATCGATCTGTTGCGTAAAAGCTCACAAATACACAACGAAATTATCCGCTTAACCACTCACCGCGAATCACTGGTCTCACAGCAGTCCAAGCTTTCACAACGCGACGCGATCGTGACATCCGAACTGGGAACCCATCTCGAACAAAAAGCACAACTGAAACATCGTCTTGAGGAAGTCGAGTCTCTGATTGCACAGGAAACCCGCAAACTCGAAGATAAAAAAACCGAAGCGGGCGAAATCGATTCCGTTCGACAACGACTGGTCGATCAACTGGCGACCGCCAAAGAAGGTCGCAGTGCGCTGTTGTCTCGTCAGGAAATCCTCAACGATCTTCAACGGAACATGGATGGCGTGGGGTTGGGCGTGCGTAAACTTCTCGATCAAAGAAAACAACAACACGAGGATACTTCGTTACAACAGATCGTGGGACTGGTCGCCGATGTGTTTGAGGTCGAGGTGGACCATGCACGAACGATTGAGGCCGCCATCGGTGATCGTGATCAGCATCTGGTGATCTCGAACAGCCAATCTTTCCTATCCCATTCCGAGCTCTACAATGATCTGCCGGGTCGAATGACCCTGTTATGTGTCGATCGACTACCGCCCATTATGAACGAACGCGATTTTTCAGACCAGCCCGGTTTTGTGGCGCGGGCCATCGATCTGGTTCGCTATTCGCAGGAGTATGATCTTCTCGCTCGACATTTACTGGGAAAAACCGTGGTGGTGGATTCACTTGATTCTGCAATCACTATGGCACGCGAAGACGTTTCTAATCATCGATTTGTGACTCGGGCCGGTGAAATGGTCGAGCCGGATGGTCGAGTGGTGGTTGGACCACCCACCTCCGCCGCCGGGCTGATTTCCAGGAAGAGTGAGTTGCGGCAAATCTCTGAACAACTCTCGCAGGTGGAACAGCAGATCGAAACGCTGGCGGATCAATTGAATCGCACCCAGGCGCAGGCCTCCCATCTGGACGATGTTCAGCAGGAACTTCGCTCTGCAATTTATGAATGTAATACCGCCCGGGTCGAGGCGTCAGCCGCGTTACAGAACATTCAAGAAGCGGTGGATCGACTGACTTCGGAACAACCGTTGATCGCACAGGAAGCGACCTTGATTGAGCAGCAGATTCACGAAGTGTTCACTCAGCAGACGCAAGGCGATCGTTCGCTCGAAGTGATGGAGCAGGAAAATAAGGATCGCGAAATCAAGATCGACGAGCATCAGAAAGCCATCGATGACTTCGTTGTCCAGCGAAATACTTTCCAGGAACAACTGACGCAGGCCAAAGTCGCCGCTGGTAAGCTCACAGAAAAACGAGCAGCGGTGGCGGAGTTAATCAACAGTTTGCGGCGAAGTCGTCTGGAACTTGAATCCTCGGTGGAATCCGCCACCCACGATATCGAACAATGTCAGCTTCGCATCGAAGAAGCAAAGTCCACGTTGGAAAATTCCGGGCAGGAGTTGTCTCGATTAACGCAACAGATTGAGCAACTCGAATCGCAATGTGCCGGGCTTCGTAATCAACGTGACGCGCTTCGATTAGAATCCGAGGGATTGATGCAGGCGGTGAAAGTCGCTCGCAGCGAACTTGAAAAAGTGGAAACTCGCCTGCACGAAAAACAGATGGCCCTGGCGGAAACCAAAGTTCGGCGGGATGAGCTGGTCGGCCGCATTATGGACGAACTCAGCGTCAATTTATCCGAGCGGTACGATGCGTATGAACCGGAAGAACAAAACTGGCAGGAAGTTGAAGTAGAAATCGCCGAGCTTCGTCGAAAATTATCTCGCCTGGGCAATGTCAATCTGGACGCCATCAACGAGCTGGAAGAGTTGCAGGAGCGTCACACCTTTTTAACCTCACAGCGTGACGACCTGGATCAATCTCGACGTCAGCTGGAACAATTGATCGAAAAACTCAATGAGGAATCTCGAGAGCGTTTCAGGGTCGTGTTTGAGCAGATACGCGAGTACTTCCGAACATTGTTCCGTAAATTGTTCGGGGGCGGTCGAGCGGATATTATTCTCGAAGACACGGAAGATATTTTGGAGTGTGGTATTGAAATTGTTGCCCAACCACCGGGTAAGGATTTACAAAGTATTTCGTTGATGTCCGGTGGCGAAAAATCCATGACCGCGATTGCGCTGTTGATGAGTATTTTCAAAGCGCATCCCGCTCCGTTTGCATTTCTGGATGAGGTGGACGCCGCACTCGACGAAGCCAACAACGATCGGTTCAACTTGATCGTTCAGGAGTTTGTCGAGGAATCACAATTTATTATTATTACGCACTCGAAACGAACCATGAGTATCGGTGATCAGCTCTACGGTATTACGATGCAGGAGCCGGGTATTTCTACCCGTGTCAGCGTTCAGCTCAACCAGGTCAATGTCGCCTGAGTAGAATGCGCAACCCGTTTCTGATTTGTCCACGCACATTCGCCGGATTTTTTTGCGCGTTTTTATGTTGGATGATTTTTCGTTTTCTGATTTGTCTCCTGAGGTCCGGTAATCAGACCCTTTCCAGTTTCACCCCTTCTTTAACCCAGTCCTTTTCCGGTTTCCATGGCGTACTTGATTATTAGCCCGATAAAGAGGGTCTGATGAAATCCATCTAAGCCTCTAAATTACTTTTTCGCCTCCTGGAATAAGCCGACATATGGGGTGCTGAGTATCGAGGTTGATGAACGAATCTCGATCCGTATCTGCATACTTCTGACGCCGTGGAAGTTCAGGTCGGTGTTCTTGGCATGTTTATCGTTATGGGAAACCCGCATTCCGCGGCAAGATAAGGCGTTAAAAAGATTCTACTGTTAGGAGCTTTTGTGATGAGACACAAGTCGTTATGGATCGCCACGTTGGCGGCATCAATGTTGTTTACCGGATGTGCACAATCGGCACGTACCAAGACCACGAAATTGCACATGGACATTCACTCGGTTGCGGTACGGTTTAAAATGCCGCCGGAACCCAAACAATTTGCAACCAGCCAATCCGAATTCGGAACCAAGCTGGTGTTGGACCCGATGTACGACGGGTTTGTAGATTCAAGCAATATAGGAAATGACGCGAGTAAAGAATCCGACGTGGTTCATCTCGCACTTTGGGGAAGCGGTTATGATGGATTTGATGTCACCCATCGCACAGCCCCACTCGCACCCGGTGCGTACACCTTTGCCTATCTGGATCCGGATTACACCACCGCCATCCAGGGATGGGTGCATGTCAATGATACCGGCGATGACATGATTCACTTCCTGAAGAAGTGGTTGGATCGAATCCCAGAGCAGAAGCAGTGGATTGCTTATGATCTTGAACTGCAAGGCAAGCTCGACAACAACGATGCGGGTGTATTCAAAAGTTTTGCCAAACAACTTCGGGCGTTTGATCGTCTTGAGCGTCAGTTGACCAAAGCCATTATGCACGAAACCCGTGAACAACATAAATCGTTGATCCAGAACAACGAATTTCTCAATAGCGCCGAAGTGCTGATCCTTCCGGGTGGCAACGGATTTTTCCATCCCACCACACGCGCAGCGTTCACCAAGAACGACGTCACACGCGTTCGTTCCGGCGAAACGATGTCCAAAATGTTATTGGTCGCAGACTATGACAGCGCCCAGTGGAAGCTACAACGCATCAACCATATTCGTAACGAATTGATCCGTTGCAAGAACGTGTTGATGTCCGAAGTGGACCGCCTCGAACGTCGTAAACGTTTGTTGGCTTTAACGGATCATCTGTTCAACCACGATCGCAAGTTTGTGGATAATGAGATGAGATTGCAGCAGACTCTGGCCTCGATCGATTCCGTGAACGAACAACTGATTGATCTTCGCCAGCGACGCACCGCGATGGCGTTCATCTCCGAAATGGTTGCTCCCGATCGTAACTTCCGTCCGCTCGACGAAGAACAACGTGACTTGATGAAAGAACGCGTTGTACTCGAAACACTGAAAAATCAGATCAATCTTTTGTTTAACGAAGTTCAGCCCAAGAGCGGTCGACGTGTGGTCCTCGAACGTAAACGTCAGGACGTCATCCGTGCGATGGAAGGAATTGACAATCAGTTAAATCGATTGGCTGAGGCTCGCGTAGCCTTGCGTACCCTGCGTCGAACTTCCGACGTCATCCATCGTCAGGGTGAACGACGAATGATGACCGCCAGTTTTGTCGATCAGCGCATTCCGTTCCACGTTCGCGAAGCTTTGGAACGTGAAGCTCTGATGACCGTTCGACTCCAGTCGACCCAAAGCATGTTCGTCCCAATGAAAACGACCGTGAAAGCCATGACCACCTCTCATCGTGGTGCACAGCATTCCCAGAAGGGTTCTACATTATCCGCGAAGGATCAATTTGAAATCGCTTCCCAGCTTGCACATGAACAGGCAAACGCGGAAGCCAAAATGATTCAGACGCAGATGTTGATGGATGATGTTGAGTTTAATCAACGACGTACACGTTTGGCCCAGGCATATTCACAACAGGCGCAGTTCCAGGCGCAGGTTGAAGCCCAGGATCAAAATAACAAAATGTTGGCTCAAAAGGATTTGCAGGCCCGTCTCGCTCTTCAGAAAATTGAAGCGGACAAGGCTCATCATGAAGCACTCCGTTTGGCCAAGATCGAATCACAATCCCGCAGAGAGCGAGATCGTGAACAAGCTCGAATGCTCGAACGTCAGGCTCGTCGTGCCCAGGAAGAAGACCAGGCTCGTCGCGCCCAAAAGAATATGCAGTTGGCTGCCCAACACGAAGCTCAACGTCTCGCTCGTGAAAACCAGCAAGCCCGTCAAGCCGAGCAAGCTCGAAAAGATCGTGCACAGCAGAACCAACAGGATCATGCTCGACAAGCTCGTAATGCTGAGATCGAAACACAGCGAATTGCATTGGCTGAATCCAAGGCACGTCGTGCCTGGGAGCAAGCAGAAGCCCAGGCGGCGGAGAGAGAAGCCCGCAATCGCTCTCAGCAAGAAGCCAACAGTCGACGCTGGAACGAACGACGTTCGGACGAAAATCGTCGTCGCGGCCAGCTTGTCAATAATAAAGAAAACAACCAAAATCGTTGGAACAACGACAATGATAAAAATCGTTGGAACGATGATCAAAACGGAAACAAAAATCAGAATGAAGTTGAATGCGAACTGCCTTTGTTGATTCGTATTCTGGTTCCGCCGTGCTGGTTTAACAAGAACTAAGGTTTCCCTTGTCGGCTTATCCGGATCGCTATGTCAGCTTGACCGGTGGGCTGGACGTACACCGACGAACGTAAATTAGTCGGAGTCGTAACGACTTATCATCACATACGAACCTTGCGGGCATTCGTGTCCGCAAGGTTTTTTTTGTGGATGGGTTCGCCGGGCGATCGCAACCCATATAAAAAATAAAAATCAAAGGGCACGAGCGTGGTGGCTCG
Organism: uncultured bacterium; assembly: GCA_965364865.1. Lineage (GTDB taxonomy): Bacteria > Planctomycetota > Phycisphaerae > UBA1845 > UBA1845 > CBDTZI01. The sequence continues at coordinate 6,969 of CBDTZI010000137.1, forward strand.
CCCCCTTTGATTCTAACCGTATTCACCCAAGGCACGGTGTTACGGTGTTTCACGGCCCGGACCAAGCAGCGGGCAGCTGAAATAATGATCGTCCATGTCCATCTCGCCGTTACCATTTACATCAACCCACCAGCGACCGCCAAGGTACTCAGAATCACCCGGTCCAAACATCGTGGCCAATCCGTTGGGGTGGTTGGGGTTGAGCATCTGGAACGGCCCATGCTGTGGCAGCGGATCAGCCGTCACGATTGAGTCGTAAAACAACCCCTGACTCACGACGTAGACTATCGGGCCATTACCACGACCGGCGTTCGCCGACGTCGACGTCATTGATACGATCGCGATCGCTGCGACACTACAGAGCAATAATCCAAGACCCATTTTCTTTTGCATCGTACATCTCTCCGGTTGTACCCTTACGATTCCCCCGATCGTTACGGGTTGGTATGGTCGGCGTATTGCAATACCCTTGCATACAATTCGCCTGGCTGACCGTTGAGGAGCGAATAGTCACCCTCTGTGAGCTTGGGAGATCAGCTTTATAGAATGAGTCGAGCGGAGGCGTGAACCCTTACAAGAAATGATGAAAAATTTATTGTAATTGGCTTAATATCGCTTTTTGGATGCGCCGTTTGGCCTCTGGGGGAAGCGTGATGTTTTTCAAGCTCGCGAATAATGCTTTGCTTTTGCTGTATTGGCTGAGCACGTCACGCAGCAGAAGGATTTGTTTTTTGAATCTGCGGCAGGATCGACAGCTCAGGGCGTGCAGACGCACCGCCAGCCATTCACAACGCGTTACATCGGCGTCAAATGTTTGAGAGATCAGACGGGTCGACTCCTCGCATTTCAACGTCAGTATGAGCTTGATGGCTGAGATCATAGACATGGGTTATCGGCTCTCCCTCTGAAACCAGTGGATTTCGAGACAGCGACGTAGCAGTAATCTTGCCCGGTGCAGCCTCGTCCATAAGTTAGACGGGCTGATATTGAAAATCTTACAAATTTCTTCTGATGCCATGGTTTCAACATCTCGAAGCGTGAAGGCGTCCGCATATTTGTCAGGCAGCCCATCAAGACAACTTCGATAAGCCTGCCAAAATTCCCGATTTTCGATCAGGTCAACACTTTGATCCTTCCAGGCGATCGGTTTTTCAGCCCATTGACAACCCTGCGTAAAAGTATCCT
>CBDTZI010000138.1:0-8142 GCA_965364865.1 uncultured bacterium
GTGGAACAATGCGAAGGCACAGGTGTACGATTCCGTACTATTCCTGCTGTGAGCGATGTGATTGAGGGCCGTGTGCAGGTCAGCCAGATTCGTGACGTCAATATCGCCGACCTGCTGGGTCGTGAAACCGTACAGCTTGATACCGACATTATCGGGGAACAATTGCGAGGCCGATGCGTGCTGGTGACCGGTGCGGGCGGGAGCATCGGGTCGGAAATGTGTCGTCAAATCGCCAACTTTGATCCGAAAAAATTGATCCTCGTCGAACGGGCCGAAAACAATCTTTTTGAAATCGATCGGTCGCTACGAAAATCGAACCCGGACGTTGATCTGGTTCCACACGTCGCGGACATCACTGATCATCCTCGTTTGCAGGCTATCTTTGAAACCCATAAACCCTCCATCGTGTTTCACGCCGCCGCCCACAAACATGTGCCCATGATGGAAATTAATCCCGGTGAGTCGATCAAAAACAATATCGCCGGAACCATTACGGTAGCGGACACCGCCGCTCGACACGGCGTGGAAAAAATGGTGATGATCTCGACAGACAAAGCGGTTCGACCCACGAGCATGATGGGTTGCACCAAACGAGTAGCCGAAATGTATGTGCAGGGTTTGACCGGCTCGCAGCACACGCAGTTTGTAACAGTGCGATTTGGAAATGTGCTGGGTAGCAGCGGCAGCGTCGTACCCATTTTTCAGCAGCAGATCGCAGATGGCGGGCCGGTGACCGTAACGCACCCTGAAATGACGCGCTATTTCATGACGATTACCGAAGCGGCTCAACTCGTACTGCAAGCTGGGACGATGGGTAAAGGCGGCGAAATTTATGTGCTGCACATGGGCGAACCGGTCAAAATTGTCGATCTCGCCCGCGATATGATCACCCTGAGCGGGTTGAAACCCGGCGTGGACATTGAGATTGAATTCTCCGGCATCAGGCCCGGTGAAAAACTTTATGAGGAGTTGTCTAATGAGGGTGAGGATGTCGGAGACACCGCCCATCCGAAAATCGGGATCTGGAATCACAGCCCCACCGATTTTGAAATCTTAAAAAAGAGTATCGACCAGCTCTATAGCATGGCAGATCAATTAACGTATGAGCAAATTCGGGCGGAGCTGATGAAAATCGTTCCAGATTATCAACCGCAGGAAGAAAATCCCGTAACCCCCGATGGCGAATCAACACCCAACTCATCGACCGTGGCGTCCCCCATCTCTCACGATTCTTAACAATTCACAGCATCTACCGGTTTCATCGTATCGGAAAGTTCCAAGCGATAGAGTCTCATGGTATCTTATTAAAAGGTAACCCGGTCCGGCTTTGTTTCCGTGAGGACGTAGAGCCTTTCAAATGCAGTGTAACGTCGCCCCCAGCCGGGAGTCTGTGACCCCTTGTGGACGGCGCTATGAATGTGATGTCGGGGACCATACCCGAGCTTCAATTGAGTGTGGCTCCATAGTAAAATAAATATCTATGGAAATAAGAGAAAAGAAATATGCATAAAACGTGGATGACCGCCTATCCCTGGGACATTGCGGGTGACAATATTTCGTCATCGATGGATCAGTTGCATGGCGAAGTGGGGATTACGGGATTGGCGATGTGGGCGTCGATTCCCCCGTCCACTTATTTACGCATTCGTGAAATACAACCCAGAGTGGTTCACACACGCGGCGGGCTACTTTTTCATCCCACCGAAGAAAACTACGAGAGTACGCGATGCAAACCGATCGTCTCGAGCAAAATCAAGAGCCGTGATCCCATCGATAAAATTGTTCACGAATGCAAACAACGGGATATGGATGTCGCGATCATGGTGTCCACTTCTTTCACGGGTCGCCTGGTTCAAAAACATCCGGAGATGGCTTGCAAAAACATCTTCGACAGCGAATCTCAGTATAGTCTGTGCCTGACGAATCCAGATGTGCAATCCTTTCTTTGTAGCCTGGTCGCGGACCTCTCACAGAAATATACACCCACTTCGATTATCGTGGCTGATTTCATTCCCGCGTGGATCGAGGCGTATCAAACAGCCACCTTCAATCACTCAGCTATCGGTGGGCTGGAACGTGCGCTGCTTTCGATCTGTTTTTGCGAATCCTGTTATCAATCCGCTTCCCAGGCGGGTGTGGATGTGGAGATGACGAAACGCTCGACCAAGGTCATGCTGCAAAAGAGTTTTGAAGGCGGCACAGCCTCCGAAGTCACATTCGACCATGTTCTAAAGGATAATACCGCGTTGCAGGCTTTTATTCATTGGCGAAAAGGTGAAATGGCTGCTCTGTTAAAGAGAATAGTCGGCCAATGCAGCGGTGAATGTATGCTTGATCGAAGCACGAATGAATCGATCAATAGGCCACCGGATGACGTACCATTGGATACTACCGACGGGGTCATAGATCGCGTAGATCAACCCGACCAGCTTGACACCATTTTTGAATCACCTGCCAGTGAAAATTCAGCCGGCCGTCACGAACTGCGCATCGATCATTCCTTGACGTTAGGATCGCATGGCTCGGAGTTGATCGGTTTGATTTCCCGAGCGACTGAAAAAGGATGCAAAGCAATACACTTTGATCATTACGGGTTGCTACCCGACTCCGCCATGACCACCATCAAACAAGCCATCCGCTTCGCCAGAAGGTCAAGCTAAATAGAATAAAATGTTTATCCCACTTTCGGGGTTTTGGCGAGAAGAATCGGATCGTTGTTGTCCACGATTAATGTTTCGCCGGGTTTGATCGGCGCGAATCCGTTAAATCGTATGGATGACCGAGTTCGGTTGACCGCGATGAGGCCATATTGCATTCCGATCACCAGCTCCAGAAGCGTGGCTGTGATGTCGGTGCGTTGAATCGAATGGGCGGAAAAATCCGCATCGCAACCGGGGACTTCGATACGAATCACCTGACCACCGGCGGCTAACACTTCCTGATGTTCATCGCGATCAAACAGTTTGGGATCCGAGACGACCTCGAGCTTGTCTTGAATCGATCGCCAGGAATAACCATCACGATCACAGAAATTTTCGCCATCGTTCACACCGAAAGTATGGTATTCACCGGAGCCAAATGAATCCGCCAGGTGCTCTAACCAGCGAAAATATCGCTGATAAACGCCTGTTTTTTGCGGCAACACGACTCTGGTGCGGTTGATCGGACAGGATACAACATCGATCATGGCTGCAACATCCGCCCCGTCACATTCAATCGACATCGCCCGCTTGGGTTCGCCTGACGAACGTTGAAAACCGTCCCGCGCGTTCCATTCGCTTAGCAGGGGTACCCAGGCCAATCGAAACTGAGAGGCCAAAGCATCCGCGTAAGTACAGGCGTGGGGTGGCATGCGCAACAGATTTTTAAACCACAACAGCGACCCGTACACACTTTCCACATCGCCGGAGACTAACCCGCTGCGAACCAACAAGACGGGCTTGGGCGCCAGCGGCAGGCCAAACGATTCGTCGTCCCGGCCAATCGTAATGAGCTGTTCTTTGATCTCTTCGATGGGTACGTCCTCGTCGTGAACCACAAACCCGGAAAACCGGATCGTCATTTCTCGCAGCATTTCACGAAATTCGGATTCCTTGCGCGTGGGGTAAACATATTGGCCCATCCGGCTATGCGTCTGACAAAGGATCGTCAGCAACAAATACATCGCCTGTGAGGATTCGCTGGTGGTGGTACATCCCTCTTCCACAGGCTCGACATCCAGCACAAACAATCCACCGCCCGGCGTTTCCTTGAAAAGGCTGATCGTTCGATCCGAAGTGGAATCCTGATCGCACATCGAAGTCAGGAAGGTTTCAAAGCCCTGCTTTTTACATAACTCTTTCAACGCCCCGGTCTTGCGGAATTGATATTGCACAAAATGCGTATCTTTTTTTCCGGTCCAAGCGTAGGGGAAAATATCCTGCAGCGCAAAACCTTGTGTCGCATAGTTGGCATACATAATTTTTGCGTTGATCGGGTCGTCGATCTGTTCGATGCGTCGCAAGCTGACCGAGTCGCCGACCAATTTGGAAAACGCCCGCGTGGAAATGACCACGATTCTGTCCTGTGCGAGCTTGATCAGACTTTTAAGCGTTTTGATCGATGAGGGCGGATCTTCATCGGGCATCAACAACGCGTGAGCATCGACCGCAGAGGCTTTGAGAGCCTTCGGGGCGATGCTTTTGACTTTGCGATCGCCGAAATAACCCTTCATCAGAGCCGTCAAACCACGATTCTCCGCCCGATCAGAGCAGATACACACCGTGGAAACCTTACGCGGCAGCGGGTGGGCATACGGCGGCGGCGGTACTGACAATGGATGACAGATCGTATCAGGCTCAATAATGCGAATAAAACGCACTTCCTGAATATGAGCGGAGCCTGTGGCGTTTTCGATCCCAATCGACAGTTTGATGCGGCGTACATTCACAGGGGTTTCATACCACGCTCTGATTGTGATGGGATCGGTCGATCGATGGAGTCCGGATGTGACACGCGGATCGCCCATCGGCTTTTCATCGATCATCGGCTGAACCGACAGCACTACCCCGGCGTTTTCGTCTTCGGCGAGTAAATCACAGGTCACCACCGCCTCGATTCGATAATACTCTTCGGGCTTACATACGACAGTCTGACTCCAATTCGCGGAACCCCTGTTTTTTTCACAGGCGACATGAACCCCCGTGATTTTCTGACCCTTGAGTCGTGGGTCACGAAAAGATTTCGCTCCCTTCTCGGTTGAACTCCAGATCCAGCTTGTCGGTCCGGTTTTTCCAGAGGAAAAATCGGGATTACGAATTTTATTAACTTTGATATTCACAATTTCCTCATCATCAAACGTAATATAAAAAGTTGAATCCGCCTTTATAATGTATAGTCGTTCGCGGTTCAATACGCAACGCAAATCGAGCGTATGAATGTCCCTATGGTCGTGCAAAAACACTATGATAGAGGTGTAAAGTCTTATATCATGAATTTTGTTGTGCTTTTACATTCGCATTGATCCATGATTTCGTGTAGAATCAAAAACCTGATGACAGATACGCTGGACAACCCGAGTGATGTGGCTGAGGAGCTGACCAGCCCCGAAGATGCGTTGCATGAAGAATTACCCAACGTGACCACGGAATCGATCGTTGAATCGATCCTCTTCTCGACTGATTCACCGTTAACCGCCGGAAAAATCGCACAATTATTGGGCGTTGGCGATGCCTCAGATGTGAAAAAACACATCGAATCCCTGAATGACAGATATGAGCAGACGGGAAGTTCGTTTCGCGTCCAGCCGATCGCCAAGGGTTTTCAGATGCTGACCCTGCCGGTCTACAACAACTGGGTTCAAAAATTCCACAAATCCCGCTTCGATTCCAAGCTTTCCGGGGCGGCTTTGGAAACGCTGGCTATCGTCGCCTACAAACAACCCATTCTGCGAGCCAATGTGGAATCGATCCGCGGTGTAGCTGCCGGGGATATGCTGGTGAGGCTACGAGAGGCGAATCTGGTTCGGATCGTCGGTCGGGCGGAGGAAATTGGCCGACCCCTGTTGTACGGCACGACCAACCGATTCCTGGAAATTTTTGGTCTTTCCACGCTTAAAGACCTCCCCAAACTCGACAACGATCAGCCCGACACCGTACCAGCCCTCAAAGTGGCTGAACCCGCCTCGACACCCGCTGATAGCCATACAGAAGAATCTGATTCAGCCGTATCTGAAGCTGAAACTGAATCTGAAAAAACTTGACCCACGTTGACATCATCAGGTGACATCGCATGGCGTGATTTCGCTTTGACGGTTAACCCGTCATGCAAACACTGATATCCATCTCCAGATGTACTCCCTGTACTGATATTTCACACACACGATATCCAATCATCCTTATTGCAAATGTAATTTGTTGTGGTCCAGGACCACAATCGTTTGAATCCTCGAACGAAACAGTATATGTTGGTCTTTGGGAGAACCGAATATATCTGTACCGATCGTATTTTGATTTGATATAGAACCATGGAATGAAAGCCGCAGTGTTGAGTTTTCTAGGGAGGGGAAAATGATGTACCACCCGAAACTGCGATGCGATGTTGATCTTCGCACGATGATAGAACCGCACAATGACAATATGAAGCCATTCTCACGGGTACGCCCCGTAGCGTGGTTCGCGTCTGTATCGATGCTCATGATGGCATCCATCACAAGCCCCGCCCAAGCCCAAATTTTTGCCCGGTCCACCGTGATCACCAACGCCCGTATCATCACCATGAACGGTGAGGTGATCGAAAAAGGCTCCATCCTGATTCAGGGCAACACCATCAAAGCCGTGGGCAAAAACGTCAAAGCACCCTTCCTGGCCAGCACCATAGACGCCAGCGGCAAGACCATCACGCCGGGCCTGATTGATGCGTGGAGTGCATTGGGATTTCTGGGTGGAGCGAACAGCGCCGACCCCAAATCCAAGGCCAGAGACGCGTTCGATATGTATGACCGGAACCATTTCCGAGAAGCCCTTCAAAACGGTGTCACCACCATCTACCTCGGCGCTTATGGAGGCGAAGGTGTGACGGGAATCGGATCGGTGATACAGCTCGCACCGGGAAAAATGAACAAGGCGGGAAAACTTCTCAAAGAGGAGTCGGCTCTGTGTGTACAGTTCGGATCGCACCAGCCTGCGATCTCACGACTCAAGACGTTTAACAACATCCGCAAACAATTCAAAACCGCGGTTGAGTATCGAGAGTCGCTGGAAGATTACGAGGAAGAGCTTGAAGAATATCTCGAAAAATTAAAAGAGCGAAAAAAAGAGAACGAAAAATCAAAAGACAAGGATAAAGACGAGAAAGAAAACGGTAAAGATAAAAAAGACAAGCCTGAAAAGAAGCCCGAACCCGACAAGGAAAAACCGGACAAAAAAGATCCACCCTCTTCCCTGACTCTGAAGAATAACAACACCCTGCCCTTCGCTAAAAAAACCGAAAAATCGAAGAACAAAAAAAATGGCAAAAACGGAGACGAGGATGAGGATGAAGAAGAGGACGAGCTGGAAAAACCCAAGAAGCCCAAACCGGATAGAAACAGCGAAATCCTGCTCAAAGCCATCGACCACGAAATTCCGATCCGCGTCGAAGCCCATCGCAGCGAAGACATCTTAAACGCCGTTGAACTGTCGAAGGAATTCAATCTTGACCTGATGTTGGAAGGTGCGACAGACGCTTACTTGCTCGCGGACGAATTATCCGAGGCGAACATCCCGGTCATCCTGGGCTCGATCCTACGAAACGGTGTTTTTGTAGATGACGAATACCGACGCCACAGTGAACAGGCGGCCTCTACACTGGGCCAGGCGGGCGTGTTGTGGACAGTGGGCAGTGGTGCGAACTACAACGCCTCGTCACGATTCGTCGCGATGAACGCCCAGCAGGCGTCGGCTCATGGTGCGAAACAAAGCTGGCTTGAAACAGTGACCGTCCAGGCAGCCAAAATTCTCGAAATCTCAAACCGTGTCGGACGCATCAGACCGGGTATGTCTGCGGATCTGGTGATCTGGTCCACCGACCCGAACGACGCCGCAGCCAAGGTGAATCAGGTCTATATCGGCGGCCAGTTGGTCTACAAATCAAAACAAGGGGGTAGCTGATGAAAAAAATTGTACCTGCACTTCGACCCTGCTGTTTTGATCGCCGCCGTTTCAAACTTTCGTTTGTGACTACATTCACACCGCTGATTCTCGCATTGGTGATGCTGAGCCATGCTCAAACGGTTTTCGGTCAATCCAATAAACCCATTGCGATCCTTTCGGGTCAATACGTTGCGCCGGATGGCAGCTTGCAACCCGGAGCTGCGATCGTTTTGTCCAGCGGGAAAATCAAAGCCATCCGCCCGACGAAACAATTCAAAAATATGCCGGGTGTGATCGATCGCAGCGATGCGGTGATCTGTCCGGGTTTGATCGATGTTCGATCCACGATGGGTGTTTATCAAAACAACATCGAAACTGCCTACGCGATCGATCCGAGCGCTTCGATGATCGATGCCATCGACTGGCACCATCAGGACTGGGCCAACGCGTTAAAGGCGGGCATCACCACCGCAATGATTATCCCCTCAGATGCGAATATCATTTCCGGAGCGTCGGCGGTCGTGAAAACAGC
>CBDTZI010000139.1:0-8141 GCA_965364865.1 uncultured bacterium
AATCCCGTCCGGGACCCCGCGTTGTTCGTGGAGGGCAAGGCGGCCATGTTGCCCAATCCCACAACGTGTAAAGTGTGCGATTCATTTTTGAGATCATAATGTATTTGGGATTTGCAGTTCACCTGGAAAAACTGATGTAACTTGTGAATGGACAAGGGGTTACGAATGTTTCGATGTAAACTGACGTGATAAAGTCATTCTTTAACCACCCTGAGGTAGTTTTAGTGTCACGTTCACGACACTTTATTTGATCGAGGTGAATTTCTTCAACTTTTTTGTTGACTTTGAACTTAGGTTGATGATACAATCATACCATTACGGTTGGGATGGGGAAGCTGTCTCACTCATTCCTTTTGGCGGATGTTTCTTAGCGGGCAATTATTTTTCATAGCTGAAATTCGAGCTGGGATTTCGGTATTCCGGCGAAGTCTGTGCAATCATGAATCATGCCGTTACGCAGTAGATGTGATCCGAGCTAGAGGTGCGCGCAATCTACGCACACGACGTTCGCCATCGCATTACGCGAGCAAATATAGGCATGGTTGATGACGCAGCCGCTGCCTGGTTTTGCCAGATTGCTATGAAACATCCAACTCGACTCATTTTCTTTTTTTTAGTGGAGGACTTGCTATGTGTACAAGTAGTACGACTGGAAGTATGAGAAATGGTGACGCGAGAAAAAGATGTTTATGGGGTAGAACAGGGTTTGTGTTGTTTGGAATGTTGGTTTCATTATCGATGATGGGATTGGAGGTGAAAGCGGGTATTGTCTATGTTGATCCATCGGCAACCACTGGTAATGATGATGGAACTTCATGGGATGACGCATATTTGGTTTTGCAAAATGCAATAGCAAATACAAGCTCGGGAAATGAGATTTGGGTGATTGAGGGTACTTATCTACCCGACGACTGTACGTCTAATTGTGATGATACGGATCGAGAGTCAAGTTTTATCATGAAAAATGGTGTGGATCTATATGGTGGTTTTGACGGCTTGGAAACAGCTCGTTCACAGCGAGATGTTGCAGTCAATGTAACGATTCTTAGCGGTGATCTTGAGGATGATGATGGTACACCATTTACCAATCGGACTGACAACAGCTTTCACGTTGTGACGTATAACATCGCGGATGCTGACGTCACTCTCGATGGTTTTACGATTAGTGGTGGACATGCGCATGGTGATGGTATTGCGCAGGACCAGGGTGCCGCCTTGCATATTCGTAAAGACTCCTTTTGTGATGGAGGTACACATGATGGTGAAACTTGTACTGTTACGGATCCGGACTGTTATGGCGCGGTTAATGGCACATGTGTAGCAGCAGACAAATGTATCGCCGGAGGTCCAACAGTCAAAAATTGTATCTTCATAGATAATTCGTCCGACGATCATGGGGCGGTCAATGATCACGGTTTGGCCAGCTCCTTCGCCGATTGTACTTTCAAAGATAACATTGCAGCGAAAGGAGCGGGGTTATTGGTTCACAGCGGTAGCCCGACGATTAAGGATTGCGTTTTTGACGGTAACGATACCAACGCATCGCCCAACGAAGGTGGTGGTGCCTGGTTTGGCAAGGATACCGATTCAACGTGTGGTACGACAAACGCGCCAGTAATTACCGATACGGTGTTTAGTAATAATACCGCAGAAACAGGTGGTGGTGTTTTCAGCACGGGTAGCAGTCCAAGTTATACAGACTGTGAATTCAATGATAATACAACAATAGGAGCTATTTTGGAGGGCGGAGGTGGTATGTGGAATGCAGGTGGCGGTAATGTTAGTTTGTTACGATGTATTTTTGATGGCAATTCAACCGCAAATTTGCAGCTGGGTGGAGCAATCTATAACGATTCTATAAATATTACTATTGATGATTGTGAATTCAGAAACAACTCTGGAGCCATAGGTGGGGCAACGTATGATAAAGGCAGTATTCCAATTGTGACAAATAGTTTGTTCATAGGTAATACTGGTCACGCAAGTACAATTTATGTTGAGCCCGTTGAGGCAACAGGTACGAGCAAATACACAAATTGCAAATTTTTGGGTAATGGTGGTGATACCCTAACTTGGTTAGCCAATGAGCCTGTTGATTTTGTAAATTGTTTGTTTGTTGGAAACTCATCTCCTATTGTAATAAATGACCCTGAAGTACGATTTATTGATTCTACGATAGCCTTTAATACGAAAGGTGGCATACAATTGTCAGACGTGGGTTTGGAGGTGGTTCTCATTAATACTATTATTTGGGGGAATACGGATACTGACCCAAACACTGATACGTTTGATGAACAGATCTTAATTGATATTGGTGATACAGTAACAGCTAGCCATTCTGATATTGAAGGATGGACGAGCGGTGGAACGGATAACATTGATGCTGACCCGGAATTTACGGATGCGGATGGCGCGGATAACACATATGGTACCGAAGATGATGATTTAACACTTAATTCCACTTCGCCATGTCTTGATATTGACAATAATTCGGGTGTGCCGAGCGGTCTTGTAGAGGATATCGCCGGTAATTGTCGTATTGAAAACGATTACGTCGACATGGGTGCATACGAACAAACTTGTAGCGATTTATGTTGCGATGGTTTTTGTGGGGAATGTTGCGAAGATGCGGATTGCTCTGGAGCAACCCCGGTGTGTGAAAATACAACATCATACACTTGTGTTGAATGTACTGGTGACGGACATTGTACTACTAGTCCTGATCTGACATGTGATACGTCTACAAATGTTTGTGTTGAATGTGTTGATTATGACGATTGTTCAAGTCCAACACACGAATGCAAGCCCGCTACAAATTCATGCGTGGAATGTCTCATTGACACTGATTGTCCTTATCAATTTCAAATTTGTAATTATAGAAATGAATGTGTAATTGACATTGAATAGTATGTGAAGGATATAAACTGCGGAGTCCCGTTTCGGCGGGGCTCCGCTTTTTTCATTTTATAGTGCCAGGTAGGCATACATGCTGGGCAACACGTTAACAAGTTTTTCTACCAGCCTGTTGAAAAACAAATTAAACCATGATCTGCGTACTCGAAGCCCCTATGCCAAAAGACTATGATCGGCGATTTCGCCGCCCACAAGGGGCGACGCTACATTTTTTCAACGGGCTGCTATCCCTTATCACATCTTCTACCCGAACCTTGACTCATTCATCAATTTATTGAATTTCGTTTACCTCGCCCACAAGGGTCACAGATTCCCCGGCTGGGGGGCGACGCTAGAGAGATAATGCCGCCCACGATGGGAGAGTGGGAGTGAATGCGCCGCCCTAATGAGCAACATTCGCTTGCCACCGACTATTTTCTCACAGCTGTACAGGCCGTTTTGTACCCGAACTCATGTCGCTGGACCGAGGGTTGAAGATTTTGCGGGTTGGGGTATACTTAGGAGTTCCAATATGGTGTCCCACACGGAGTCTCAACATCCTAACCAGGTGTCGAGACACTTGGAACGAAAGGTTCCCGATCTATGAAACAGGGTTCCGGTATACCACCGGCTGCAGGCCAACCGATTATTCTTGACGCACTCACCTTCGATGACGTTCTGCTTGCGCCGCGTCGATCCAATATCCTGCCTGACGAAATCAACGTTTCCACGCAACTCACGCGTAACATTCAGATGAACATCCCGCTGGTGTCCGCAGCTATGGACACGGTGACCGAATCTCGCATGGCGATCGCGCTGGCTCAAGAGGGCGGCATCGGCATCATTCACAAAAACATGTCGATCGAAGCGCAAGCTCGCGAGGTTCACAAGGTGAAGCGATCGGAGAGCGGTGTAATTCTCGATCCCGTTACGCTGGGTCCGGATGAACAGGTCGCGACCGCCAAAGAGATCATGGCCTTGCAGAATATCTCCGGCGTGCCCATCGTGGATGAAAATCATAAGCTGGTGGGCATCATCACCCGTCGCGACATGAAATTCCTCGAACGCGAGGATATCAAAATCCGCGACATGATGAAATCCAAAAGTCTCATTACCGGCCCGCCGGGTACCACGCTGGAAGACGCTTCTGAAATTCTGAAAAAAGCCAAGGTTGAAAAGCTGCTTCTGGTGGATGAGAACTATAAACTTGTCGGTTTAATTACCATGCGCGACATCGAGAGAAGTCGCAATTTCACCCATAGTTGTAAAGACGCTCGCGGACGTTTGCGTGTCGGAGCGGCGGTGGGGGTTCACGAATATGATCGGGTCGATGAGCTGGTGAAAAACGACGTGGATGTCATTGTGGTGGATACCGCGCATGGCCACAGTATGAACGTCATCGAAACCGTGAAGAAAATTCGGGAAAAACATAGTATCGACATTATCGCCGGTAACATTGCGACAACCGAAGCGGCGAAAGATTTAATCGAAGCCGGTGTGGACGCGATCAAAGTGGGTATTGGCCCGGGTAGTATTTGCACGACGCGTGTGGTGTCGGGCGTGGGCGTTCCACAATTCACAGCGGTATTGAATGCGGTGAAGGCGGCCGGTCCTGCGGGAATTCCGGTGATCGCAGACGGCGGCATTCGTCAGTCGGGCGATGTCACAAAAGCCTTGGCGGCGGGTGCACAATGCGTCATGCTCGGCTCGTTGTTTGCGGGCATGGAAGAAGCGCCCGGCGAAGAGGTGACCTGGAAGGGTCGAAGATTCAAGGAATATCGCGGAATGGGTTCGCTGGGTGCGATGGTCAAAGGCTCCGCTGACCGATATGGACAAAAAGACAACGCCAACAACAAGGGTAAACTCGTGCCCGAGGGTGTTGAAGGCCGTGTACCGTTTCGTGGTCCGTTGTCAGATTTTGTCTATCAGATGATTGGCGGATTACGGTCAGGTATGGGTTATTGCGGCGCGACAAATATCAACGCTTTACAAGACGGTGCGGTGTTCTATCGTGTAACGACGGCGGGTATGATAGAATCGCATCCGCACGATGTAAATATTACAAAAGAATCTCCGAATTATGCTCAGGAGTATAGAAATGATGGATAAAATAAAATTGTATTCGAGCCACCCCGCCATGAGGCTGTCTTTGTTGTCTGCGATGTTGGTGTTTTGCGGATTGGGTTGTTCGTTGATGACAGTTCCTTATGTGGATGATTATTCAAATCCGTCCAGAGTCACCACGCCATCGGTGGAGGGTGTGATGGCTGCGACGACCACGCCGCGAGATGCGCATCGATCGATAGCGGCTACATCCTTGCGGTCAGAAAGAGAGTTTGTCTCACACAATCCGTTATTCTTTGAAGACGAACATGAAGTGGCGTTTGAAGAGGATGGCTCATTTGCGTGGACCGGCGATGATTTTGCTCAGGTGTTTCTGGGTTCTGGGCGTTTTCTGGTGACCACCCTTTTGTATCCGGTGAGTATGTTGGATACCCCGCCGTGGTCGACGATGGTGAGTGACGGCCGGCCTTCTCGAAACGTCTGGGGCGTCGAACAGGACGCCGCGAAGCAAGAGTAAGATTTTCACTGTCATTACAAAATTCCGTTTTCGTTTGTCGCGTTATTTCGATATCATATGGCTAGACCTTTTCAAAATATCAGGTTACACCCGCGGTGACGAAACATCGAAGCTCACGACCTTCGACGTTGCGTTGTCCCGCATGTGGTCAGCGCCTGGAATCTCCCTTACCTACAACCTGTTCGCTCTGTCATTATGATTTTGGTGATGATCGCGCAACCGGTGCGGACGTAACTCCGTTTGCAAAATCGTATACGCATGGTCAGTCTGGTCGATGGGCCATGACCAATTGGACGTGGTTCGCCGGTGTTGGTCGGTTAAAACATCTTGCGTTAATGAGAACATCCGCTGCGTCTCGCAGATTTGCACGCATCAATATTCTATTACTCTCGTTCCTGTTTGGGTTGTTTCAATGGACGCGGGTGGGTTGGAAGTGGATGGCGGAAGTGGATGGCGCTCAAGCAGATACGCTGGTTAAACCCGCCGGTGAGGGTTGGTTTCATGTGGCGTCGGTACCGAGGCCGATTCCTCTAGGTCGAGCGATTGAACTACCGATCGATTTATGGTGGAACGCAGCGCAATCATTGGTCGCGGTGGTATCGGGGATGATTGTCGCGTTCATATTAATCGTTGTGGTACAAAGCTGGTTACGCCAGGGAATCACGCTATTTCATGATGCAAATTATCGCCAAGAACAACGAATGACGGCGGCCTTGGAATATGGGACAGCCTGGAGTTTTTGGATTATCATTGCGGTCTTGATATTATTGTTGACGCCCATCGCTTTTGTTGGCGAGATTCTCTCTTGGCGATGGTGTCCCACGGCGAATGGGTTTATGGCTGTGGCGGGTGTGTATGGCGGAGCGGGTATGTCGTTGTGGTGGATCTGGTTGATTCGCCTCGGCGCCTGTGCCCCGGCGAGTTGTCGAAGTCGGGTTATTTTATTCTGCGCGCTGGCGACTCCGCTATTGGTAACTGCGGCAGCGTGTATCTGGCATTACGGTTTGGACCTGTTCTATGATGCGATTTTTCCGTTGATGAAGTTGAGTGTTTAATTAGAGTTTATATATGCAACCACCTACGATTGTTATTTTAGATTTCGGTGCTCAATATGTACAGTTGATCGCGCGACGCGTACGCGAAAATCATGTACACAGTGTGATTGTTCCGCCGGACATTTTGGTGAAGCAGCTTCGTGAATACAACGCGGTGGGGATTATTCTTTCGGGCGGACCCTCCAGCGTATACGCGGAAAACGCGCCGCGCTGTCATCCCGAAATTTTTGAAGCCGATTTGCCCGTGCTGGGTATTTGTTACGGCATGCAGCTGGCCTGCGAGATGTTGGGCGGCGAAGTCAAGTCCGCCAAAGCCAGAGAGTATGGGCGTACACAGTTGGAGATCGTTGATTCTAAAACTTTGTTTGCCCATGCTCCGATTCATACCACCGTCTGGATGAGTCATGGGGATATCGTCACCGAACTGTCTTCCGATTTTATCCCACTGGCGAAGACGGAAAGTTGTGGCATTGCCGCGGTTCGTCATAAAACCAGGCCTTTTTATGGTGTACAGTTTCACCCCGAAGTCACGCATACGCCTTGTGGCAATCAAATTATACGAAACTTTTTGTACGAGGTTTGTGGCTGCAAGGGGCAGTGGCAAATCGGTAACGTCGCCAGCGATATCATCGAGTCGATCCGCAACAAGATCGGAAAAAAGGATCGGGTGATTTGTGGCTTGTCCGGCGGTGTGGACAGCAGTGTGACCGCCGCGTTGATTCACGAAGCCATCGGCGATCGGCAAACTTGCATTTTTGTCGATACCGGCATGATGCGTAACCGCGAAGTTGATCTGGTGGATTCCACTTTTCGACAGCATTTCAAGGTCGATCTGCGTGTGGTGGACGCGGTCGAGCGGTTTTTGACCAAGCTTGAAGGCGTAACCGATCCGCAGCAAAAGCGTATCATCATTGGTCATGAGTTTATTGAGGTGTTCAAGGCCGAAGCGGAGACTATCGATAACGCGAAATTCCTCGCTCAGGGAACCTTGTATCCCGACGTGATTGAATCCGGCCATAGTGTGGGTGGTAAAACCGCAAAAATTAAACTACATCATAACGTAGGCGGGTTACCCAAGGAGTTGGGTTTTGAGTTGGTCGAGCCGTTGCGTGGTCTGTTTAAGGATGAAGTTCGAAGGGTGGGTGAACACTTGGGGTTGCCCGATGAAATGGTGTGGCGTCATCCCTTCCCCGGTCCCGGACTTGCGGTTCGTATCATCGGAAACATCACGCACGAAAAATTGACCACCCTCCGATCCGCTGATGATATCATCATCGAGGAAATTCGATCTGCAGGTTGGTATGATAAAATTGCACAGGCGTTTGGTGTGTTGCTGCCCATCAGTACGGTGGGTGTGATGGGTGACGAACAAAGTTACGACGGTCAAAATATGATCGCGGTTCGGTTCGTCGAAAGCTCTGATTTCATGACCGCGGATTGGGTGCACATTGATTACGAAGTGTTAAGCCGAATTTCCACACGCATCATGAACGAGGTTGCAGGGATCAATCGCGGCGTATACGACATTTCCACCAAACCGCCCGCCACGATTGAGTGGGAATAAATCACGTTTCAGTAGAACCATCCAGTAACCACTGCGTGACCGGCTGGGA
>CBDTZI010000140.1:0-8128 GCA_965364865.1 uncultured bacterium
TTTATCCCCGGCGAATGATTTGGCCACTCCCTTACGGTCATGGTTCGGATCAAAGCCTCGCTCCCCTCCTTATTTACAAGGAGGGGTTGGGGGAGGTGTTTTTTCTCCGAACCGCGCCTGATCCGAACCGCGCCCGTGAGGAAGTGGCCTGTCTTTCACACGGCTGGTGCGTTCCCGGCGCGCCGGGATTCTCGCACCGATAGTAAATTGAAACCGTCAATCCGAGCCGAGAGCGCAAGCGACCGGTGCTTTTTTTTCAAACCGCACCCGTGAGGAAGCGTGATATGGCTGGCGCGTGATTCCTTTCTCGCACCGATAGTGTAGCGGTGCCTCGTGGCCGTATGGCTCGCGGTTCACACTGGTGTGTTGCGCGGAGATGTTTTGATTTGGGGTGCCACGGTCAAGCACGGCTTGTCCGTGTAAGTGTAGCGCCGGGGTTTATCCCCGGCGAATGATTTGGCCACTCCCTTACGGTCATGGTTCGGATCAAAGGCCGACAAGAAGCGGCCTGCTCGAACCACAAAACCCGTTAGAAAAAAGGGTGTGATGGGCGGGGAAGTTGACGGAAGCATTTTTTGTGGGTATTGCTTTAGTACATAATCGAAAATACAAAACATCTATTTTGCTGAGTAAGTAAATGAAACTAAATCCTCCAAAGCCTGAAACCCCTGAAGGTAATCCTTATGTGGAAGATCTTTTCGATCGCAAGGAGTTCGGTGCTTCACTCACATCCCTATTCAAGAATGTAGAAGATAGCATTGTTCTGAGCGTTGATGCACTCTGGGGTGATGGGAAAACCACATTTGCCAGAATGTGGATGGCGGACCTCAACGATCAGAAAATTAACTGCATCTATTACGATGCTTTCGAGCATGATTACAGCGATGATCCTTTTGTTTCATTTTGTGCAGAGATTATTTCACTTGTTGAATCTAAATTCAGTGGTAGCCAAGCGATTCAAAAATCCAAAGAAGATTTCAAGGAAAAGGCGAAACGTATTGGCGGAAAAGCTCTATCTCTAACCGCTCGAATTGGCTTAAAAACCATATCATTCGGCGCTATTTCGGATGACGATGCGAATGATATTGGTAAAATTGCTCGCGATATTTCAACGAATTCATCAACTATGTCGAAAATAGTTGAACAAGAGATAGAAGATTACGACGCTGCTAAGGATAACCTTGATCAATTTAAAGAGAAATTAGCTGAGTTAGGCGGAGCGGTAAAAGAGGCTCAAAATTTTCCACTCCTTATCATTGTAGATGAACTTGATCGCTGTAAACCTGAATTTGCTCTTGCACTAATAGAGCGTATCAAACACCTATTTTCTACCGAAAATGTGTCGTTTCTTCTACTTGTTAACATGAAGCAGATGGAAAACTATGTGGAAGCTATATACGGCACCAAAGTCGATGCGCGTAACTACCTTCATAAATTCATTACGCTATCTACGAAACTCCCCAAGAGTATTCAACAACACAATAACGATTATTCTAAGTATAACAGTAGACTCATAGATCACTACGGTATTAATAGAAAGTATGATATTGATACTACTCTTGTAGAATTTTTTCGCTATTTTAACTTCACGTTGAGAGAAATGGAGCGGTGTTTCACTATACTCTCACTTTATTATTCTCAGTTGCCGGAGAGACGTCTTACGGATGGAATAATCATCCCTTTTCTGGCAATTATTAAAATACAGCACTCTGATATCTTTAATCATCTACTTGAAAATAATTTGTCGTACGAAGATTTTGTAAAGTTTATTGACATCGAGAAGGTTAATCAATCTGGTTACGAGTATTACTCATTTGATTATCTGATGGATGACTTCAAATATTTACTAATGACTGATGATCAGTGCGAAGCATTGGAAAGTAAGGACGAGAATAGCCAGAATTCATCAAGGTTCACACGAATTCGTATGGATCGGAAACAAGTGATACCCTTCTTTTGCTCAGAATTGATAAAATTCAGCATCGTTGGTAGCGAGTCAAATTCTAAGTAAACAATAATATTTACAAATTTATTACCCCCGCCGCATCACTCTCACCGTATCGATGGAATAGATGATCAGGGCGGTCCAGATGAAGGCGAAGCTGATCGCGTGGGTGCGGGTAAAGAGTTCGCCGTAGACTGCGACAGCCAGTAAAAACTGAAACGTCGGGGCGATGAACTGCATGAAGCCGGAATGCCAAAATGTCGAAATTATTATCCGAACCAGGACCGCAAGCGACCGATGTGATGTAATTACAAATCAAGAAAAGACACCCCCCTTTAATTCCCCCCTTAGTAAGGGGGGAAGCTATAGCGCCGTCCTTCATGGGCGGTGCATCTTCGTCAGGGACAAGCGCCGCGCTCCGATTTTTCTTCCCGCTTCCTCATCCCGATGCATCGGGACGGCTCGGATAAAGAGAGTCCCGAACAGTAAATGCAACCGCATCCCCGACGCTACATTCACGGGCAAACAAGTTTGCCCATGCCACCCCCGCAATATCCATATATAAACATGCCAACGCAACACACAGGTGTGAAGCGTGAGCATGCCACCCATGTATGACGCTACAATTTTTCTTCCCGCTTCCTTATCCCGATGCATCGGGACGGCTCGGATAAAGAGAGTCCCGAACGGTAAATGCAACCGCATCCGCGACGCTACATTCACGGGCAAACAAGTTTTCCCACGCCACCCTTCACACTGGCTGACAAGCACCCAGTGGCACCCGCAAGGGGCGACGCAATTACCCCCCTCAATCGCTACGAATCACGATGAAAAATGCCATTTTCTCTTGCATTGGCGGGTCATTCGGGTAACATGGTGGCATAAGGATTCGACAATTGAGAAATGTCGATCCAGAGGAGGGTTGTGTCATGATGATCAAATCCATGTTCATCGGTCAATGGCCTAAGGTGGTCTGTGTTACGATCGTAACCACGTTGGCTGCTTTGTCTGACGCAGTACTTATCGCGGCGAGCCCACACCCATACCTTATACATCACTACCAGGCCTCGGATAGCGAATCCGTACAGGTCCAACTCTGCATTCCCTCCGAACCGACACCAACATGCCATTGGATCACCTCAACACAGGAAGCGGTTGCGGCACAGGGAACGGTTGCGGCAGCCACATACACCTTCGGGTTTGAACCGGAGGAAGGGTACGACCTGGGCCCCATCGACTTACAGCAGCGTTGGGCGGCTTTCCGCGGCGACGGTGAGCGCGGCACACTACCCTCTATCTCAAGCGACAACCCTGCGACAGGCGTTCAGCATATGCGTTGCGGTCCAGATCCCACGCTCCCCCCGGACACCCCGGCTAGTGTTCTTGCTGTCACGAAGACCTTTCAGCGCGTGGGGCCCGGTCTTTGCAGCGTTTCCATGGATGTTTATATCTCACAAACCGGCGGTACGTGGTTTGAGATGAATGGATCGGATCACGTCTTTCCGTCGGGGGATTGGAGTGTGGAATTCCATCCCGACGACCCCGGCGACGATGGTGTGTCGGGGGACATCAGAGTTCGTAATCGTAAGACGTTTACGAATACGATGGTCGAGTATGTGCCTGGGGTATACAAAAATGTACGCGTCGAATCCGATGGCACACAAGATACACTCAAAGTGTTCTATGATAACGTGATGATTTACAGCGATGTCTACCTCGGCGAGCCGATCACTCTGTTTCACATCCTCTATGACAACACTGCGGGTAGTATCATGGACATCGATAACCTTGTGGTGAGGTGTGACGGACCTCCGCTTCTCGGAGCATGTTGTACGAGGGATGGCGGCTGCCAATCAGGTCTGACGTTTGCCGAATGCGATGAGCTGGACAGACTCGCGTGGCGGTCTGAGGTTTCCTGCGATGTGACGACCTGCGACGGAGATTGTTGCCTTCCGGATTTAAGCTGCGTCGAAGATATTACCCTTGCAGAATGCTCGGCGGTCGATGGCGAGTTTCGCAGTGCGAACAATTGCTTTTCGTCCGGTTGTGGGGGTGCGTGCTGTTTCGATGATTCGACCTGTGCTGACGATCTACGACAGGTCGATTGCGAAGATCTTGGTGGACAATTCCTATGGCGGGGGACTGATTGTGCGACTGCTGAGTGTTGTCCCGATGATCCGGATCAAGATGGTGTGACGGGATGCGATGATGCGTGTCCCTTTGTCGGCGGAGCGGGTGGTGTAGATGGCGATGGTCGTCCACTCGGTGATCTCGATGGCAACTGTTCTGTTGACCTGCGGGATGCCGCTATTCAGATGCTGAATTTCACCGGGCCACCGATACCGTAGAAAATCCTGTTATATGCCATTATCCTTCTCTCCCTTTTTTCATCACCCTGACCGTATCTATGGAGTAGATAACCAGTGCGGTCCAGATGAAGGCGAAGCTGATCATGTGGGCGCGGGTAAAGAGTTCGCCGTAGACGGCGACGGCGAGTAAAAACTGAAACGTCGGGGCGATGCACTGCTGGAGCAGGTATCTTTTTATTCCGAGACGCGCCCGTGAGGAAGCGGGCAAGAAACGCCGACAATTTGAAAAGCCGATCGTCGTATTGCGCAGCTGGCGAGCCGCGTTGGTAAAGCACATCAGAGAAATATTGATATTATGCCAGTAAGTCACGGGTCCGGCACTGTAACACCCATACGGGGTTAATAACGGTGTTGTCGGCATTCATTCCTACCTAGTTTAATCACCTATTTAGGTATCTTGATGCCAATAGCAACTTCGCATTATCATACCGATGTGAGGTGCATTTACGTCAATACAGTAATATCATTTCAAAAGGAGAACCGTAATGAAAACTTCTGTTAGTACAAATCTGTTGAGTATAATGATTGTTGGATTTATGGCCGTACTATTTACGGCTGACACCGCGCAGGCTCGAAACACATGTTGTTGTTGTACTGCTCCCTTAACATGCGTTCCCTATGAATCGGGTTTCCCTCCCACCTGTCCGTCTGGTTGTCATGATATCAACGATTGTTTCCCACCCTTACCAGGTGAATCGTGCTCTAATTGGTGTGTGACACAAATGGACAGACCAGATGAAGAGGAAACAATCGAATCATTCATGAGTGATGAGTATATCGATGAAGTGATCGCCATGGATGAGCAATGCACTGACGAAACGGATGAAACAGCGGACGCCGGTGCTGAGCAATAGCATCGATTATTTTGACTTTGAATGACGTTGTACTCTAACAAAAGGAGAGTTGTTATGAAAAATATTATTGGCTCAAAAATGATGAGTGTAATGATTTTTGGGATAATATCCGTGTTGTTTACGGCTAATCCTGCGCAAGCTTTTGTCAACTGTTGTTGTTGTGCACCACCGACCTGTACGTTCATGCAGGGGTCTAGTTGTCCAAGTGGGTGTAAAGATATACTAGGATGCAACGACGACCCCCAAGGCAATTGCGATCTTTGGTGTTTTGGTCAAATAGACAGACCAGATGAAGAAGAAATCATCGAATCATTCATGCCAGATGAATACGTTAATGAAGTCATCGCGATGGATGAGGAATGTTCTAACGAAGCGGATGAAACCGCTGATGTAAGCGACGAGGATTAGCAAGTAACGTTCCGCAACATCATATGATGTACAATATCCAAAGGAGTGTAGTAATGAACAAATTGGTTAAATCAAAAATGGTGAGTGTGATGTGTCTTGGTTTGTTGTCCGTTTTATTTACCGCGAACACAGCACAGGCCATAGTATTTTGTTGTTGTTGTGGTGGACCTATGTGTGGAGAACTAGTGGGTACAGATTGCAATGATATGTGCGGGGGTTTCCGAGTCGGAAGTTGCCCAAGTACCACCTGCACCGATTACTGTTCTTCCATAGCTAATGAAGAAACCACGGATATCATCGAATCATTCATGCCAGATGAATACGTCGATGAAGTCATCGCGATGGATGAGGAATGTTCTGAAGGTGCGGATGAAACTGCGGACGTAGGCGCCGAGTAGTAACATCGTTTTTTTTTGACTATGAACGTCGTTGTTCAATAGTAAAAGGAGAATTGTTATGAAAATATTTCTTGGTTCAAAACTGATGTGCGTATTAAGTCTCAGTATGATTTCTGTACTGTATTCTGCCAATGCTGTCCAAGCAGATGCCTGGTGTTGCTGCTGTAATGGTTTCCCTTTTTGTGAACCAAAGACGGAATCATGCAATACTCAGTGTTTTGGTGGTTGGCAAACCAGTACCTGTCCTCAAAGAAGTTGCACCGATTATTGTTTATCCATGGCCAATGAAGACACGACTATTATCGAATCATTCATGCCAGAAGAATACATCGACGAAGTGATCGCGATGGATGCGGATTGCACTGCTGAAGTGGATGAAACCGCTGATGTAAGCGCCGAGCAATAACACCGTTGTTGTTGACTATGAGTGACGTCATACAATCACAAAAGGAGAATTGTAATGAAAACATCTGTTAGTTCAAAACTGTTGAGTGTTATGGTTGTTGGATTTATGGCCGTACTATTTACGGCTAATACCGCGCAGGCTCGAAACCCATGTTGTTGTTGTACTGCTCCTTTAACATGCGTACCCTATGAGCCAGGTTTCCCACCCACCTGTCCGTCTAATTGTGGTGAAGTCAGCATTTGTTACCCACCCATACCAGGTGGATCGTGCGCTGATTGGTGTGTGATACATATGGACAGACCAGATGAAGAGGAAACAATCGAATCATTCATGAGCGATGAATACGTCGATGAAGTGATCGCGATGGATGAGGAATGTCTCGACGAAGTGGATGAAACGGTTGATGCCGCTACTGATGAATAGATCGTAATCGTTACAATATTTTATTGATGTAAATGTTATTTCCCCTCCAAGCCGCCCTACGGTTTGTTCGCCATGAATCGTAGGGCGGTAGTTTTTTGATCCGGGTGTCTTAGAGAATTGTCGTATTTGTGTGCAGCTGTAGGTGAGCCAACGAATTTGGTTGCCAATAGTGACATTTTCACCAGTGTTGTAGGGGTATAACCATGTCGTTTTACGCTGGATATCGATGCAAACATACCTATTTAGGTTAAGGCGCTACCCCTGATCGTTTAAGAGCAGCATCTTTTACAGAGGCGCGACGGTGAATGACCTTGCTATGACGCATCAGCGCACGCACGGCGCGATCCGCTCGCGCCTGATCCGAGCCGAGAGCATAAGCGACCGGTGCGTTTTATACTGAACCGCGCCCGATGTTTATCGTGATGAAGGAAGCGGCCATGCTCGAACCACAATACCCGATTGAAAAATCCAACGCGCTTACCCGCAGGGATACATAAGCGCATCCCCACGGTGGCGAGATGGTCATTTCTTTAACGTCGCACGCTTTAATTTTGGCCGTTTCGATTTGACGGATATCTTTTTCTTGCGACGGGGTTTTGCATTCGCGGCTGTTAACTTTTTCTCCTTGTCCAGAGGACTCAGCGCCTCGGTGATCAAATTGCCCACAAAATAGCTCATGATTTCTTCACCCGAAATCTCAAGAATACACGTCACCATATCCGTCAACCCTTCCGACAGCTGGTGATCGGCTGCATAATCCACCAGTTGATGGGCCAGCGCTCGCATCGATTCGTTATCCGCACGAACTTTAGTGGGTATCTTAATGTTGTAACCACCCCCCGGAGATTGAAGGACGACGGGTTTGTATTTCCTTTTGATCCTCTTGATTTGTTTGAATTGTTTGTATTTCCTGGCCATCAGTCCACCGCCTTTGTCCGCTTCGATTTGACGGTTTTCTTATTCTTACGCTTACGATGCGCATCTTTTAACTTTTTATCCGACTCCTGTTGATGTCTCGTATTGCTGATCATCTTCGTGATGAACTCTTCGGCGATCGCACCTGAGCAGACGCCGATCATCACTTCGAGCAGATCGGATAAACATTCACGCCTGTGGCGTTCGACCAACAATTCGATCAACTGATGAGCCAGATGCTGCATCGAATCGATATCGCCACTGAAATTGTCATGAATCTCAACTTCATGACCACTACCCCAGCTGTTAACCGTGATGGGTGTGTACTTTTTCCTGACTTTTTTTCTTTTCTTTATCATACGTCCACCGCCTTGACCGGTCGAACCGTTTCGGGGGCGGCGTAAAATTGG
>CBDTZI010000141.1:0-8124 GCA_965364865.1 uncultured bacterium
TCTGAAACCATCAAAGGACTCTCAGCTCGCGAAGGAACTTCGCAAAGCCGTAAAAGATTGGGCCAAGAAAAACAATCCGCCGGTACATGCGGGTGCTATCGACAAAATATTCTCTACCACGGTTGACGAATCACAATCCGAGCGATTCGCCGCCAGAAGACAACTATCGGAAACCATTCTAAAAA
The DNA here is from genome assembly GCA_965364865.1 of uncultured bacterium. GTDB lineage: Bacteria > Planctomycetota > Phycisphaerae > UBA1845 > UBA1845 > CBDTZI01. Next base: position 186 of record CBDTZI010000141.1, read on the forward strand.
AACTCGTACCATCAACAGGTGAAATCAGCGACGCATTTCTTGAACGGTGGGATGAGATACGCGAAGGAACTGCCGAGCAGCATCTGGATGACTTTTTTCGGATTCCTCGTGACGAAGCAGCCAAGCAGTTTGACGGCTTAGTTGATCGAATTCGAATAGTATTGCAAGAGGACGACAGTCTCTTCCGTGTTACAGTTGTAGAGCTTCTTGAAGCCCTTGCAGAGCAGGTCCGAACCATCGGTTCGAACACGGAAGCGAGTGAGGTTGAAGACGATTCGCCCGTCTTCACCGTTCCTTTTCATCGGCACAACTGCTTTGAGGGTAGAAAAGATATTCTGGTCAACCTCCGCCAGATACTTGTCAGCGGCAACAAAGCCGCGCTTTCGCAGGTCATCCGCGGCCTGGGCGGCATCGGTAAGACGCAGACCGCCGTCGAATACGCCTACGAACATAAGAGTAAATACCAGGCTGTCCTGTGGATCAAAGCGGCCACCGAACTCGATATCCGCCAGGACATGGCCGGCGCCGCCAGACTGCTCAAACTACCCCACGACGAAACCAAACCGGAAGACGCCGTTCGCGTATTAATGCAATGGCTGGAACAAAGCCCCGACTGGCTGTTAATCTTTGATAACGCGGACCACCCCGAACTGCTAAAACCGTTCATTCCACGAACCACTGCGGGTCACATTCTGCTCACCTCCCGCGCTTCCGTTTTCGACATGCTGGGCATTTTGAAGCCGATCGAGCTTCCGTTGTTTTCGATTGAAGACGCGACGAAGTTTCTTCTCAAAAGAACAGGCCGCGACCAGAGCGGCCATGCCGATGTAGATTCCGCCGAGGTCGAATCTGCTGGTGAACTCGCAGACGAGCTGGGCCTGTTCCCGCTCGCTCTGGAGCAGGCCGGGGCGTACATCAACGAGTTACACTTAAGTTTTGCGGACTATCTTGAAATGTATCGCAGACGCCGGCTGGAACTCCTCGAACGCGGACTTCCCAAAATGGGTGACTACGAAAAATCCGTAGCCACGACGTGGGCGGTCAATTTCGAGGAAGTCGAGTCACAGTCCGAGGCGTCCGCCGACATACTCCGGCTCTCAGCCTTCCTCGATCCCGACAACATCCCATTCGAGCTATTGCTGCTTGGTGTATCCGCCACGGAGACCTCGTTAGCTGAAAAGATTTCCGAATCGGATGCCCCGGAACTCACGATCCGCGAGGCGCTGCTACCGCTCACGCGTTTGTCGTTGGTCGCTATCAGCCAAAGCGGCGACAGCTTCGCCACTCATCGACTGATGCAGGAAGCCGTCAAACACTCGCTGGGTGAGTCTGATTGCCGTACATGGGCGGAGCGAGCCGTTCGCATGGTACGCAAGGCTTTTCCAGAAGTTAAATTTGAAAACTGGGATTTGTGCGGTCGGCTGGTCTCCCACGCCGTTGTTGCATCCACACAGGCTGAGGCTCTGACCATTCAAACCCCCGAGGTCGCCTCCCTGGCAAATAGCACGGCTTATTTCCTCCAAGATCAGGCTCAATACACAGACGCCGAGCTGCTCTACAAGCGGGCGATGGAAATATGGCGAGTCGCTCCCGGCGAGCAACACCCGGGTTTTGCGACAAGCCTCAACAATCTTGCCGAACTCTACAGGGATATGGGCAGACAAGACGATGCCGAACCGCTCTACCAACGGGCGTTGGAAATCACGCGGATCGCTCTCGGCGAGCAACACCCTAGCTTTGCGACCGGACTCAACAACCTCGCTTTGCTCTACCGGATCATGGGTCGAAACGCCGAGGCCGAACCGCTCTACAAGCAGTCGATGGAAATCCACCGAGTCGCTCTCGGCGAGCAGCACCCAAGCTTTGCGGTAAGCCTCAACAACCTCGCTGCGCTTTACAAGGCCATGGACCGACACGACGAAGCCGAACCACTCCACAAACAGGCGATAGAAATCGAGCGAGAAACTCTCGGCGAGCAGCACCCGGATTTTGCAACCAGCCTCAACAACCTTGCCTTGCTCTACCAGTCCATGGGCCGATACGAGGAGGCCGAGCCGCTCTTCCAGCAGGCGATGGAGATTGATCGGGTCGCTATCGGTGAGCAGCATCCGGATTTTGCGGGCGATCTCAACAACCTCGCAGGGTTCTACAAGACCATGGGCCGATACGACGAGGCCGAACCGCTCTACAAACGGGCGATGGAAATCTGGCGCGTCGCGCTCGGTGAGCAGCACCCAACCTTTCTGACCGTCTGCAGCAACCTCGCCATACTTTACAGGGACATGGGTCGACACGCCGAAGCCGACGAACTCGAAAACAAATCAGATTCGTAACGGCTGAGTGACCACACCACCCAATCAAAACAGTTTATTGTCTCTTTTTGAGTACATCTTTCATGGTATATAAGCCCGGCCCGGTTGGATGATGGACCTTCTGAGGCTGTTTTTCATTCCTGCAAAGTTGCTGTAGAATGTGAGGATGTATTCTATCGAGAAGTTGATCCTCGAACGGTCTGGATGGCATATTTGTACATAAAAATTGTTGGGCGGTTGAAATGGAAAGCGGGAGTCATTACGTGGACGAAGCACAATCCTACCGAGAGTTTTTCGAGCAGTCGCCTGACGCTATCCTGATCATAGAGGGCGATCGGTTTGTGAACTGCAATCCCGCCGCAGTACACATGCTACGCTTCCCCGATAAACAGGCGTTACTCGAACGCTTCTCCAGAGCGAGTGATCATGGTGGTTTAAGCGCGCATCCCGCCGACATTTCCCCACCCAACCAGCCGGATGGTCGCGACTCCTACGAAAAAGCAGAGGAGTACATGGAAATTGCTTTCGATCGTGGAAACCATACTTTCGAGTGGGAACACCTCTGCGCCGATGGAGAGTCACTTTTAGTTGAGGTCCAACTGACGGTTGTGCGGCGCGGTGAGAAACCGAGACTGCACGTCGTATGGCGGGACATTCGCGAACGTAAACGCATGGAGGAGGAGCTGCGTCGTGCACAACGCCTTGAATCGGTCGGTCGTCTCGCAGGAGGGATTGCGCACGATTTTAACAACATACTCATGGTGATCATTAGTTTTTCCGAACTCCTTGAGAACGGAATCAAATCCGGTAAGCCGGATCCGAAACACGTTGCAGGAATCCAATTCGCTGCGAATCGCGCTACCAACTTGACACGCCGGCTGCTGACCTACAGTCGCGGTCAACCTGCGCAGTTGCAAGCGACGGACGTGGGTGATCTCGTTGAACAGCTTGGCGGGCTTTTGCGTAGACTGATTGGCGAACATATTGAGCTAGATCTGAAACGCCAGGACGGCGCCCTCACCGTAATGGCTGACCCGAGCCAACTCGAGCAGCTCGTGGTAAACCTATCCGCTAACTCGCAAGATGCTATGCCAAACGGTGGACGCTTAACCATCTCGGTCAGCCGACACCAAATCAATTCTCAGCAAACATTAGGTCATCTACAAGTTGGCGATTATGTAGTACTTCGTGTCACTGACACGGGTATTGGAATGACCTCTGAACAAATCGATCGTGCATTTGATCCGTTCTATACTTCCAAGATTCTTGGCAAGGGAACTGGACTAGGATTGGCCAGTGTTCAGGCTATTGCGAAACAGTACTCAGGGCATGCTTCAATCGAAAGCGTACGTGACCAAGGAACCAAAGTCCAGGTATGGCTTCCCTTATGCTATCAAGAACCAGTTCCATTTCAGTACGAGCCCATCCCTAAACGGTCTTTGGTTGGAGTGGAGACCATCCTTCTGGTTGAGGACGAAGAAAATATTCGCAAAGTGTTGGAAGAAGGATTAATAGGGAAGGGGTATCAGGTGCTTACCGCCCAAGATGGGAAGGAAGCCCTAGACCGATTTGCCATATACGGCAAGTCAATTGACCTGCTCATTTCAGATGTAGTCATGCCTCACTTATCCGGGCCGGAACTGGTGCAGCGGTTGATGACGACATGGCCGATGCTCAAAGTGATATTTATGTCTGGATATATAGAGGAAAGTGACCTGAAATTAATAAAAGATGTTGAACAATCGTCTGTGCTGCAAAAACCCTTCGCTCTGGAGAAACTCTATAACGAGATCCGTAAAATTCTAGATTGTGACCGCGATGATTGAGGCGGCGGGATGAATTACATATTTTTTGCAACGTAGCCGCCCACGCTTGATCATGGCGCCCGACAAACTAACGATCAACCACAGACAAACTCTGAAAGAGTCAAAATTTTGGTTTACATAAGTCTCTGTTGGGGACGAAACCAAAAAAATAGCCCATGAGTGAGCTACGGGTTGATCTTACAAAGCTCGACCATGGCACCCGATGTCAAAACGTGTCCGAGCAAAGCACATCTTTCATCGTATATAAACCGGGGGGTTGGTGGGTGATCCACTCGGCGGCTCGAAGAGCGCCGGCGGCGAAGGTGTCGCGCGAGTGAGCGGTGTGGCTGATAGTGACCGTTTCACCGTGGCCGCTGAAGGTTATTTCGTGCTGACCCACGATTTCACCTCTACGCACAGAGTGGATCGCAATTTGACCGTCGGGTCGTTGACCGGTTTCACCGTGTCTACCAAAGATGAAATCCTCTCTCGATCGATCGGTAGCATTGGCAATGGTTTCCGCCAACGAAAGGGCGGTGCCGCTGGGAGCGTCGATCTTGTTTCGATGGTGCGTTTCAACCATTTCCACGTCATACCCGACGCCAAGTTCTTTCGCCAGTTTTTTTAGTATATTCGTGATGGCCTGGATGCCTACACTACAATTGGGCGCTTTGACGATGGGGATGGATTGCGCAACTTGTTCGATCATCTCGATTTGCTGATCGGTGTGACCGGTGGCGCCGATCACCATCGGTATTTTTTTAGACGCACAAACTTCGAGCCAGTGTATGGTTCCCTCAGCCAGGGTGAAATCGATCAACACATCACAAGGTGCGTCAAGTGAATCCACAAAGGTATAGTCTTTGTTTTGGATGCGAATCGTCTGGTTCAGAGTAGGGCAATCTGTAGAAGTTAACGCTGCGATCAAAGTGAAACGGTCATGTCGCGTAACGAATTGTAGTAAGCACTGGCCCATCCTGCCCGCGGCACCGGCGATCGCTAATCGAATCATCGTTTTACTCACTCGCATTCATCCATTACACACCCGCGCACTATATCGAAAAATGCTGAATCATGCACGCGGCGAGAAAAAGGCGAAAACGGCAGAAAAAAGTTTCGGGTTATCGGTCGGTCAAAATAGGCTTGTTTTCAGGGCTGATTGTGGCTGTTGAGCCGATGACTCCGGAAAAATTGTTTGTAAATCATGCTGGGGTCAGAGGTTACGAAGGGTGCGTAAAAATTGCGCGTTGTGGATAACTTGGGTGTTTGATTTCGGACCAAAAAAAACTCGTCCGATATGTAAATAAAATGTCGATATAAGACCTATAACAAAAAACATATTCTTGGAAAACAGAAACAAATGGTTTACAATGCGAACGCAATCAACAAGTTGATGGGATGATCATGAAAGGAATGATCTCCCGTCAATGTTTATAGAGAAAAGTTTATGTCTGCGAACAGCGCAACCATCATTGAGGCCCCGAAAGTTTTTAAGAAAGATGAAATTCCTGCGCCGATCGTAAAGCGTTTTTTGGACTATCTTTTTAACGAGTGTGGCTTGGCGGGTTTGACCGTGACCGCGTATAAACGCGACCTGGCGGAGTGGTGGGAACATCTGATCGATCGCGATGTTGAACCCTCCGAGATATCCATGGAGGATGTTCAAACTCATTTGATGGCGTTACAACGGCGCGGCTTGGCTGTTCCATCCATTGCTAGACATCTGGCTACCGTCAAAGTGTTTTTACGTTTTTTAAATACCGAGAAGATACTTCGTCGCGACGTGGCGTCACTGATCGAATCACCCAAACGATGGCGTACCATTCCCGATGTCATTCGTGAAGAACCCGTGGCTGCTATTCTTGAAGCACCCGACCCCGTGGGCGAGTTTTATCTGCGAGATCGTGCGCTACTTGAACTGTTATACGCTACCGGCATGCGGGTCAGCGAGGTCGTGGATTTAACGCTTGATCAGATCAACCTCAAACTCGGATATGTGCGTTGCATCGGTAAGGGTCGAAAAGAGCGGATCATACCGGTCGGGAAAAAAGCGATCGAAGCGGTGGATGAATATCTGGAAGTGCTGCGTGATCGTCTTTTGGGCGACCACCACACCCCGGCGATCTTCCTGTCGCGTACGGGCAGGCCTCTGGATCGAACCAACATGTGGAGGCTGGTCAGAAAATATGCCAAACAAGCCGGAGTAACGGAAAAAGTTTCTCCCCATACTTTGAGACACTGTTTTGCGACGCATTTATTAGCCGGTGGGGCGGATTTACGCATCGTACAGGAGCTATTGGGCCATGTGGACGTGACCACAACCCAGGTGTATACCCATGTCGATGAAGCCCAGCTCAAACGGGTGCATCAGCGATTCCATCCCCGCCCCTAGTCAATTCATGATCAAACTATTACCATCAGTTCATCGGAGTGTTTTTAACAACGTTCGGAGTCAACGGCGGATTTAGATTTGTTCTGTTTGGGTTGAAACGTGTCACAGATCGAGTTTCATAACACGACCACACTCTCCAGTCAGACGCTGGAACGATTATGTAATGAGTGTATTGAAGGATGGAATGTGGGTAGCATTCTGCTTCGTATCCGAGATAGCCGGGGCGCTGATTTCTCAGGCACCTGTTTTTACGACCAGCGAAAAATTTACATTAACATTGGAAAGCATCTCGTATACCCCTATGCGATGAATACTCACTTGGCCTGCGCCGTGACCATCGGGCGGCGCTGGTTCAAACCGATCTATGTGATTAATATTGAGAATGGAATTCAATTGGCGATGTTTATTTTTATGCATGAGCTTTATCATTTGCTGGTTCGACGAGCGCGTAGAAACCCTCGTCAGAAAGAATCGAGGTGTGATCGTTTTGCCGCACGGTATCTAGTCGATCGATTCGGAGTAACGGTGGTCACGAGCAAAGGTAAACCCGTAGCTCGCGAGCAGTGGGATTTTCAAGATGTGAACGGCTTTGTCGCTGTGACTCGACGTAAAACTCGTGCCGCCCGCAGACCCATTCCGATCGTAAAACAAACAACGGACGATCCAGGGATGGGTGAACAGTTGAGGCTGTTTCGTCCCGATGTGATGGATACCCATTGAATCGTGTCACCACAAACACCTCTTTCACACGGTTCGACAATCCGAATCAATCAGAGTATATCTTTACTTTGAATTTCTTAAAAACACCTGTTCAATAAGGATGCGTTTTGATGGCTGAGCAATCGTTGTTGGTAAGTTTTGATAATCCCCACCCTCATCGAGACTATCTGATTGAACATCAAGCCACCGAATTTACCAGTGTATGCCCCATGACGGGCCAGCCCGATTTCGGCACCATCGACATCAAATACATCGCTTCAAATCAATGCGTGGAGTTAAAAAGCGTAAAACTCTATCTGCAAAGCTTTCGTAGCGAGGGAATTTTCTACGAAGACGTGACTAACGTAATTCTCAATGACCTGGTTTCGTGTTGCAAACCGAAATGGATGCAGGTGAAAACGTGCTGGAGTGTTCGTGGTGGGATGCGATCCATCATTACCGCCGAGCACGGTCAACGCGGATAACATCCGTTTCTCAGCATTTCCACGACGTTTAGATTAGACGGCAATCCTGGTGTCATCGTGGCGATTTCATTCAAATGGACCCAGCGGGTTTCTGCGACCTCACTTGTGTTGGGTACCATTGTGTCGGAGACATTCTTCATCTTCCAAACCGCAAGGATATAGTTTGGTTGTTCGATACGGATCGAGCCCATTCGAACATCGGGCGTGGAAAGAATCCCGAGTTCCTCCTGGAGTTCGCGCGCAAGC
>CBDTZI010000142.1:0-8108 GCA_965364865.1 uncultured bacterium
CACCGACCACGCTGGGTAATGCGCCTTCCATACCAGCTACCACGACAACCACGTTGGCGCGTTGCAGAGATTCTGAATGGGCTAACAATCGATGAATGCCCGCCACGCCGACGTCGTAATACGTTTCGGTTTTCTGGTCCATCATTTGCGCCGTCACCCGCGCTTCTTCAGCCACCGACAAATCGCTGGTTCCCGCGGCGACGATGGCAATGGTACCCGGCGGGGGTGTGGTTTCGTGCTGACGCAGTGTAACCGTGCGAGCGGATTCATTATATTCGGCGTTCGGTTGTTCACGAACGACCGCATCAAAAACTTCTTTAGAAGCTCGGGTAGCCAGCACATTGGCGCCGCTTTTTACGCAACGATCAAAAATCGCGGTGATCTGGGAGATGGTTTTTCCTTCGCTGTAAATCACTTCGGGAAATCCGCAACGAATGGAACGGTGATGATCAATCTTGGCGAATCCAAGGTCTTCAAAAGGGAGTGACCGCAATCGCGTAATTGCCTCGTCAATCGTTTTTTCACCCGATTGAATCGATACCAATAGTTGTCGCAGCGTTGATTCGTTCATTTTGTGTGTAGATTACAACATTGTCTGATCCACGCGTCAATGAAACACATCAAAATAGCATCTGAGCCGCAGGCTTTAGCCTGCGCGGTGATGATTCATTCGATCATTGTTCAAAAAATCGGTAAATCATTCAACCTCGCTTATGATGCTTGCGGACAGGCGTCCAGTGATAAATCCGCCAAATCACCGTGATCCATTTTGTGAAAGCCCAGTGCGGCGATCATGGCTGCGTTATCCGTGCAATAGTCCATTTTCGCGGCATGAAAATTAAGATTGCGGTTTTTGCATTCCTGTTCGAGTGCATTTCTCAAAGTGGTATTGGCGGCCACTCCGCCACCCAGGACTACCGAATGAATTCCGGTTTGAGCAATCGCCAGCATCGTCTTTCGAATCAACACCTCTACCACTGCTTGTTGAAACGAGGCTGCGATGTCCGCGACTTCCGATTTGGACAATTTTTGCAGCCCGCCTGAGGTTTTTCCGTTTCCGTGCACATGATAAAGAACAGCTGTCTTGATTCCAGAAAATGAAAAATCAAGAGATTTTTCACCGAGCATCGTCCGTGGAAAATGAACCGCCTTCGGATTTCCGTCGCGGGCTATTTTTTCGATTTCCGGGCCACCCGGATAAGTCAAACCTAATATGGTGGCTACCTTGTCGAACGCTTCACCGGCTGCGTCGTCCGTCGTAGCCCCCAGCTTTTCAATGGACAGCGGGTCATTGATACGAAAAAGTGAAGTGTGACCGCCGGAGACGATTAATCCGATCGCCGGCCAGGGGGAGTGTTCCAGCTCGATCGCGGCGCTGTACGCGTGGGCTTGTATATGATCGACTCCCACTAGTGGTTTTTTCCAGGCCCAACTCAGCGTCTTGGCTGCGGTCACACCGATTAAAAGCGCACCCACCAACCCGGGCCTGTTTGTCACCGCAATCGCATCGATATCCTTGGATTGACAACCGGCCACACTCATGGCCTCTTCAATGATCGAGTCGAGTCGTTCGATGTGTGCGCGAGAGGCGATTTCCGGAACCACGCCGCCATATTTTTTGTGCAGATCGATTTGCGACGCGACAATATTGCTCCGTACGATCATGCCATTGTCGACCACCGCAGCGGAAGTCTCATCACACGAAGTTTCAATTCCCAGAATGGTCGTCATATCACAGCTCAAATTAGATGGTTATCCATCGTGACAAAAAACAACAATACACCTCTTGCAGTACGCATTTTATCTTTTCCTTCATCAAATGTCGATCGGTGTGTCTTTCCGAACTTTTCAACGTGGAATTTCGTAATATCTAACGCCTGGGTCGGAATATCAGGGCGACGCAGATCGTTATCTTTTCCGACGGGGTGGTTGCGACAGTTTGGGTTGAAGGGCCGCAAGGGGGTGCCTTCAACATGACAAGGGCAGACGGTTGCCCCGCCCCGTCACTTTCGTTGAAATTCGCGGAAATCCAATTTCATCGCAATTCATATCTGAAACCTCACTGCGTATTGACTTAAAATCAGGCTGGTTGACTTGTTACGCTATTTTGCTCATCTTACGCGATATTGGTAACGATTTATTTTCTACAAGGATATTCGAGCTGTAGAGGAGTACGATTTTGCAACCATCACAACCCCTTCGAGAAGTATTTGATCTGACCGATCCGGATAAGAACATCCTTTTTAACATGACGCCGCAACAGGCACGTGAAAAGGTGGCCAGCGGCGATCCCGACAGCGTCAAAACGATCGAAGGCCACTTCGCGATGGTCACGCGACAGAATCACATCGTACGGATGGCTCGATCACTGGGCGTGCCCATGCGTTACTTTCTGGCCAAGCGTGAGGACGGACCCGTGCTGATCGTCGCTCATCGAATCGATACGATCTACCGGTGGTTACAGAAAGAAAATTTAGCGGATCAATTTCATCCGTCCTACACGCGAATGGTTCCCGCTCATTACATCACCGAGATCGCACTAGTCGGTTGCCCCGATCCCAACCCGGTCTATACGAGATTTTTTGATCCTCCACGCGAATCATTACAACCCTCCATCTGCGATATCGGATCGCGATATATTCAAGCGTTGTTCACCGGAATCGAAAAGTGGCTTCAACAAATTCCATGCGAATCGCCCGTGGGCGTTTCGTTTTCCGGCGGGATTGATAGCGGCGCGGTTTTTCTTGCGACGTATCATGCGATGCGAAAAGCCGGAATGAACCTTGCCCGTCTCAAAGCATTTACGCTCTGCGTGGAAGGGGAGGGCGATGATCTGGACCAGGCTCGGAGATTTCTGGAGTCGATGGATTTGTTGATGTTTCACGAGCCGATAAAGGTTCCCGCGTCGTACATCGACTATCAAAAAACGATCGAAGTCATCGAAGATTACAAACCGCTGGATGTACAGGCGGCGGCTATGAACCTGGGGTTGTGTCGCGGACTACGCGAGCGGTATCCAGATTGGGTTTACCTGATCGACGGCGACGGTGGGGATGAAAATCTGAAGGATTACCCCATCGAAGAAAACCCCGAGCTGACCATTCGCAGCGTGTTGAACAACACCATGTTGTATCATGAAGGATGGGGGGTGGATAAAGTGAAACATTCCTTAACCTACAGCGGGGGGTTAAGTCGGGCCTATGCGCGTACCTGTGGGCCGACCTCGCACTATGGTTTCAAAAGTTTCAGTCCGTTTACTTTACCCGCTGTGATCGAAGTCTCGGAGGGGATACCCTTTGTCGAACTCACGCAGTGGTCACACGAAAAACTGTACGCCCTCAAGGGCGAGATCGTATCGCAGGGGATCGAAGCGGTTACGGGTATGATCATGCCCGTCTACGAAAAACGAAGGTTTCAACACGGCGCTATTCAGCGTGATCAATTCCGGCAGCGATTCCCCGAATCAGAGTTGACCTATCGCCAGGCGTTTTTGAATCTTTACCATGACTGATTCATCATCCAACATTGATATCCCGCTATACGATGATGCGCTGGTGTTGCAACATCGCGGAGTTCGCAACCCCGTCGATCCTTATCAACCCTATGCTTACCTGATAGAGCCCGAATATGGTGCGAACGGAACAGTTGAAGACGTAGCCACCCTTTTTTTAACCAACAAGGAATGTCCTTTTCGATGCGTCATGTGCGACCTGTGGAAAAACACGACCGAAGAACGAGTTCCGGATGGAGCGATCGTGTCACAAATTGAAATGGCGTTGAGCGAATTGCCCTACGCCCCTCACGTGAAACTATACAATTCGGGAAATTTTTTCGATGAAAAAGCGATTCCGCGCGTAGATCGAATGCGAATTCCCGGTCTTGTGGAAGATCGAGAGACGGTCATCGTCGAATGTCATCCCAAGCTCATTGATTCGCGGTGCTATGATTTTGCGAAGTCGATCAAACCCGATTTGCAGATTGCGATGGGTTTGGAAACGGTGGATCCCAACGTCTGGCCTCGACTGAACAAACGTATGACATTGGATGATTACAAGCGGGCTACGCATGACTTGGTGGATCACGATCTATCGGTCAGATCGTTTATTCTGCTGCGTACGCCGTTTCAATCTGAAGCTTCGGGTATAGAATGGGCGATGCGGTCGATTGATTTCGCGTTTCAACACGGTGTGGAGTGTTGTGCGGTGGTGCCGACGCGCGGAGGCAACGGCCTGATGGAAGAGTTTGCAAGGACGGGGGATTATTCGCCGCCTTCTCTGCGTTCGATGGAGAAGGTGTTGGAGTATGGGCTGTCACTTTCCAGGGGTCGTGTTTTCATGGATCTATGGGATATTGAAAAATTCTACGACTGTCCGCGATGTAGCTCATTGCGTGCCAAACGTATCAAGACCATGAACACAACACAATCGATTGCACCAGCTATTCAATGCGGATGTGAAACATAGTTATTCGAGTGTAAACACTGTGAACAAACTCCATGTGGACATCGCGATCATCGGCGCAGGATTTGGTGGAAGTCTGTGCGCCTTGCTCGCCCACCAAATCGGGAAAAAAACGGTATTGATCGAGCGGGGTCAACATCCGCGTTTTACGATCGGCGAATCTTCCACCCCGATCGCCGATTTAATCTTGAAACAATTGGCCAACGAATACGACCTGCCGCAATTGATTCCCTTTTGTGATTATGGTTCGTGGAAAAAAACACATCCTGAAATTTCGTGCGGCTTAAAACGTGGATTCAGTTATTTTAAGCACGCAGATGGCAAGCCGTTTGCACCCGACAACGATCACCGTAGCGAATTGCTGGTTACCGCCAGCCCCGATGATGAGCGTGGTGACGCGCATTGGTTTCGTGCCGACTTCGATCATTTTCTTGTGCGAGAAGTGCAAAACGCGGGTATCCATTATTTCGATGAAACTCGATTGGAAAATATCTTGCCGGGAGAACATTGGAAATTAGAAGGAGTCAGGCACAATCAAAAAGTAAACATCTCCGCGGATTTTGTGATCGATGCGTCGGGCAACAGCAGTGTGATCGCCAAAGCATTGGGGCTCAAAAACGATCTATCCGCTATAAAAACAAACTCCCGTACACTCTATTCGCATTTTACTGGTGTGAATCTATGGCAAGATGTTTATGATTCCTGCGGCGGGATTTCGGCGGACCATCCGTTCCCCAGTGATGCGTCAGCGTTGCATCATATCTTTGACGGTGGATGGATGTGGGTCTTGCGGTTTGAAAATGGAATTACCAGCGCGGGATTTGTACTGGATTGCGAAGCGTATCCAATTGACTCCTCGCGTTCGCCGGAAGAGGAGTGGGCCAGTTTGCTCAAAAAATTCCCGTCGATCCAAAAGCAGTTTAATCATGCCAAACTCGTTCAACCTTTTTGCCGTACCGAGAGAATGCAGCGCAAACTTTCTCGTATCGCCGGGCCGATTGAAAATGGACAACCCGCGAACTGGGTTCTTCTTCCATATACAGCCTGTTTCCTGGACCCGCTGCACAGCTCGGGAAACGCCCACACGCTTAGTGGTATTGAGCGATTGTTCCGTGTGCTGCGAGATGAATCTGATCAAGTAGAGCGGGCGATTCAGTTGTTGGATTACGAACGAACGATCTATCAGGAGGTAGCCGCGTTCGATACGATCATCCGTGGATGTTATACCGGGTTTAAGAATTTTGAGTTGTTGACGATTTTTTCCATGCTGTACTTCGCCGGTGCAATTCACAGTGAGCATCGTCGTATACACAACCAACACCTACCGACCGACGCTTTTTTGAACAGCCACGATGAGAATTTCTTAAGCCTGGTCGTACGATCTTTTGAAAAAATATCTCGGCTTTCTCGACAATCTCATGTAACGTCTGATCAATTGCGCCAATTCCAAAATGAAATCTCGGTTGGCATAGAGCCGTATAACATCGCCGGATTGTGTGATCCGGCAAAAAAGAACATATATCCTTATGTGTAATCGGGAAGATATATAACTTAACTATGTCGAATCCATCCGCGATTATTTTCGATTTTGACGGCACGCTGACGAAACCCTATCTGGATTTTGATGTGATCCGTCATCAAATTGGGTTTGAAGGACCTATTCTCGAAGGGATTGAAAAGTTGCATGGTGCGGATCGTTTACGGGCGGAAAAAATTCTTGACGATCACGAATGGCAAGCCGCCCGAAACGCGTCTCTTCAAGATGGTGCGAAAGAAGTTGTTCAACAATGCCGTGCGCTGGGGCATCCCACCGCGATCTTAACCAGAAACGCCAGACCCAAAGTTGAACATGTCCTCCATCGATATGGACTTCTCGTGGACACCTTGCGAACGCGCGAAGACAGCCCCACCAAACCTTCGCCGGAGCCAATCTATTCCATTTGCGAAGAGCTAGGTGCAATCCCTGAACAAAGCTGGATGGTGGGTGATTACCTGTTGGATATTCTCACCGGACAGCGAGCCGGTTCGCATACGGTGCTGCTGGTGGTGGATCGACCTACCCCTGATTTTGCAGAGCAAGCGGAGTACGTTATCCATCATTTAACAGGATTGCTTCCCTTTATCGGACATTTTCCGACAAAATATACTTGATATTTCTACTGAACTCTGGTAAAAGTAACCTCACAGGTGGGGGTGATTTACGTATTGAAATACTACCAACCATTATTGATTTGGGGAATCTTTATGTGCATATTTAACCGACGTAATTCTGTTCTTTTCGTTATCGGTACCATTCTAGCTATCAACACCCATCAGAGTGTGTATGCGGTTCCGGCCAGCCCGCATCCCATCAAAATACACCAACCCGATGGAACCGAGATCACCTTGTTTATCAAAGGCGACGAATTTTTTCATTGGTATGAAGACGATCAAGGCTTTACCGTCATCGCGCAAAACGATGCATTTTTCTACGCCACGCTCAACGAACAACAACTGTTAACTTCCACCCCGCTTCAAGTGGGCAAAGACGATCCTGTCACCGGTGGATTACGGCCCAGGCTGGTTACATCTTCGCGTAATCGAAACGTTGCACTTCAGAATTTAACTCCCCTCATCAACACGCAGGATGAAATCGCCCCTCAAGCGCAGACAGCTGGCAGTAGAAAAAACCTGACACTGATGATGCGTTTTTCAGATCATCTAACACGTACCTTGCCGTCGAATTCTGATATGGATGTGTTGTTCAACTCAGTTGGCGGCGATCCGGTATTAGCTCCTTCGGGTAGTGTGCGAGACGTGTATCTTGAAAATTCTTATGGCCAGCTGGCGCTGGATTCAACGGTGGTCGGCTGGATTGATTTACCTGAGACGGAATCGTTTTACGCCAATGGCAATTCGGGATTAAACTTTTTACTAAGAATCGGAATCCGGGACGCACTGGAAATCGCCGACGCCACCACAGATTTCAGTCAATTCGATGAGGATAACGATGGTTGGATTGATACGATTGCTGTGATTCATTCTGGATATGGAGCGGAATGGGGTGGATTTCAATCCCCTAATCGTATCTGGTCCCACAAGTCGTCCATTTCAACTTGGACCTCGGATGAAGGTGTAAAGGTCAGGGACTATCATATCAGTCCGGGCTTATGGAGCACCAGCGGATCGAACATCGGCCGTATTGGCGTTATCTGCCACGAGTCTGGCCACTTTTTTGGTCTACCCGATCTCTACGATACCAGCGGAGGGGGTAGTGGCCTGGGTTCTTTTGGGATGATGGCTAACAGCTGGGGATTTGATGGTACACAACTTCATCCTCCCCATTTTTCGGCGTGGAGTAAAATTCAACTCGGGTGGATGACTCCTACGGTAATCGATTCAGGTACATACAACGTCCCCGAAGCCGAATTTAATGCAGTGGTATACAAAATCACCAACGGATTTCCTTCAAACGAATACCTGCTGATTGAAAATCGTCAGCCTGTTGGCGTTGAGAGTATTATGCCTCAGGGCGGTTTGTGTATCTGGCATATCGATCAGGGTAAATGTTGTAACACCGATGAAGGATTCCCGGGTCAATCCGGTTGGCCGGAAAATAACAGGCACTACCGCGTTGCGGTTCTACAGGCGGACGGCGGTTACGATCTT
>CBDTZI010000143.1:0-8087 GCA_965364865.1 uncultured bacterium
GCTGACGACGTGAAAGCGGCAGGGATTACTGAACAGCTTACGTTGGGGATGCAGCTCGAACGGCAAATTCCGAAATCTCTACAACGCGAGGTCGTATATCTTGCGATCTGGAAATGGATCGCGCTGGCGACTATTTTTGTGTTAGGTTGGCCTGTCAAAATCATCACCACGTTGTTGATCACACTGATCGTGGGCGGATGGTTTCGACGAATAGATGCGGATATCGATCAAGAGGTACAGCGGCGTGCGTTTCGATCCACTGGAGCCATCGTCACCGTGCTGATCTGGTGGCATATCATCTCCGCTAATTATTTATTGCTACCTGCGGGCTTTATCGCTTTCTTGATTCCGCTCATCAAGCTGGTGACGGGCGTAACCGTGGTGTGGGTGGGATATCGCCTGGTAGACATTCTGGGCGGCTACATCGCTTCAAATCGTGAGCTCAAGCTAACCCACATGGACGATGTGCTCATCCCGCTGATGCGTACGGTGTTGCGTTTTGTTGTGGTGTTGGTGGCTTTTCTGCTGATTCTTGAATGGATGGGCCAAAAACCGATGAGCGTGCTCGGCGTGTTGGGCATCGGTGGTGTGGCTCTTGCCTTCGCCGCTCAGGACACGATCGGTAACTTCTTCGGATCGATCACCGTGTTGTTCGATCGCCCATTCGGAATTGGCGACTGGATTGTGGTCGACGATGTGGAAGGTACGGTGGAACGTGTCGGGTTTCGATCGACGCGGGTTCGCACGTTTTACAATTCGCTGGTGACGATACCCAATTCCAAAATGGTCAATACCCAGGTCGATAATTATGGCGCTCGGCAGTTTCGTCGCGCGCGGGTGATGTTGTCGATCACCTACGACACGCCGCCGGAAATGATCGACGCGTTTTGCGAGGGGATTCGCGAACTGATTCGGCTTCAACCCTTTACGCGCAAGGATTATTACCACGTTTATTTTAATAAGTTTTCGGAATCTTCGTTGGATATTCTGTTGTATATGTTTTTCGAGGTTCCGGACTGGAGCACCGAGCTTCGCGAGCGGCATCGATTGTTCATCGATATTCTTCGCCTCGCAAAACGGATGGGTGTGGAGTTTGCATTCCCAACGCAAACGGTTTGGCTTGAAAAACAACCCGAAAGTCAAACAACGCAAAATGGTTTCACCATTAAGCCGGGCGAGGATGATCCCGAAGTGATGGGTCACAACGAAGCGGCGAAGATGTTTGAGTCGGTGTACGGCTCGACCGAAATCAAACGCAACCCCGTAACCATCGATAAAAAGCCGCGATTCAAGAAGAAATAGAAAACAATAGCAATTTCGAAATCTTGAAAAACCACTAGTGCGTGAATCCTTTCTCGCACGACCTATATACTTCACTAATTGGAGGCATCATCGTGAAACTCAATGTCAAAGCGCTGGCGATTACGTTAGGATTGTTGTGGGGGGTGGGTATTTTGGGCATGACCTGGTGGATCATTCTGTTTGACGGGGCGACGGGCGAGCCGTTGTGGCTGGGCAAAATCTATCGCGGATACAATGTCAGCCCGATGGGGAGTCTGATCGGCTTTATCTGGGCGGTGCCCGATGGATTCATCGGTGGAGCCATCATCGCATGGGTTTACAACAAAATCCTGACCGGCTCCACCACAAAAACTGAAACATGATTTTTATTTTATCACCATAGGCCTGTTTTTCGCACGATACATTGTCATGGTCAAACATGATTTTCTGAACCATCTCGACGTGATTCTTGCAAGCCTGATGATCCTGGTCATCTCGGGCTATACATTGTTCAGGATCATTCGCCGGTCGATGTGGTACAAATTGAAACGCACAACCGTGCAGGAATGATAGATTACTCATTAACATGGCCATGACGAATGGTGCCGCGGTGATCGTTGAGTACATGCACGGGCCGCGCCATATTCTTGTTGATGGTCAGATGATTCATCGGGAGGGTAACGATCAGGATCGCATTCAGTTCGTTGTGGCTCTGAGTAAGTTACAGGCCAGAGGTCATGTGTCTGAAGTGGTTCCGGGGATGTTCAAACTCACGTCCAGCGGCCTTGATCGAGCCAGGCGAATCATGATCAAAACAGGTCAATCTGTGTAGAGCAAGTCATTCGTTATAGACATTTTCAGAGCAAAGATGTTATAATCCGGGAGCAGGAGATGTCTTATGAATAACGAAAACAATGCCGTGGTGTTGCAGCGCATCGAAGTCTCGCCGGGCCTGATTATTTTACGCGTGGCTTTCAAGGACGCAGAGCTTTCTGAATTTACACCCGGTCAGTTCGGAGTACTCGGTTTACCCGGTAAAGCCAGCCGCTGTGCGATGTGCGACGAGGAAGAAACCAAGCGTGACCCGGAGAAAATGATTAAACGCGCCTACTCCATCGCGTCCTCTTCGGTCGCCAGAGAATACATCGAATTTTATATTGTATTGGTTCCATCGGGAGCGTTAACACCTCGGCTCTTCGCCCTCGAACAAGGTGAAGAGGTCTGGCTGTCTCCGAAATTTAAGGGATTGTTTACGCTTGAACAGGTACCAGCCGACAAACATGTCGTGTTGATTTCGACGGGAACAGGCCTGGCACCGTATATGAGTATGCTGCGATCACAATTGCAGTGTGGCGGGCCTCAGTATTTTGCAGTGTTGCATGGCGCACGTCATTCATGGGACTTGGGTTATCGCAGCGAACTGCGCACGATGGATCGCATGTGTAAAAACTTTACCTATATCCCATCGGTAACCCGGCCCGATGAAGAGTCAGTGAAGTGGACGGGTTATCAAGGATACATACAGGATCTCTGGCAGGACAATCCTCTTGAGGAAAGATGGGGTTTTAAGCCAACGCCGGAGAATACGCACTACTTTTTGTGCGGAAATCCCGGGATGATCTTGAGCATGTTGAAACATCTCGAAGCGGAGGGTTTTCAGGAGCACAAATCCAAACAACCGGGACAGATCCACGTTGAGCGATATTGGTGATGGTGGTCGGTTAGCTTGCCGTCGTTATCTCGGTATTTTTATTCATTGTTCTGATCATTACATACTGTCCCGCATTCCGGGCAGGTGCCGGATGTATTACCGGTGAGATCGTAGTTGCATTTTTGGCATCGAAATTCGTTACCGCACTCCGGACAAACGCCCGTGGTATTACCCGTAAGATTATACCCGCAGTGGATACATTCACCGCGTTTTTTTCGACGACGTTGTATAATCGGGCCTTTGATTGCGCTGCGAATCGGCGTGATAATCAGTAACAACGCTGGGATCCATAAAGGGAATCTGACATAGCTGTGGCGAGAGATCGTAAAGCCGGGAACCCCGGTTCTAAAAACCGTGTTCCAGGTAAAGGCGAAGTCGGAAACTTCGTTATACCCACCGATGTTGACCCAGGTCTGCCATTGTGGCTGCGGGATGTACGCCGCCATGATGTTTCGATTGGGTCGACGTGGAATGGGCCAGGCTGCGTCGATCGGAAGAATGTGGATTCGAGGTGTGCCCCAGCGGTGGGCAATTTTGAAGGGGTGGGTTTGCGAGTCAAACCAGAAGATACGCATCCGACCATCGTAGGTATAAGAAACCAGCCAGTTGTGCTCGGTGATTTTTTGCGCGTAACCACAAGGCATAAAATAGCTGGCGGCTGCGATCATCGCCAGACTGATCGCTGCAACCGCCATCAAAATATCTCGTTTTCGGTAACTCATCGATGAATCATAGCCCGGGTATGTTCAGCCTTCCTCATGCCTATCATAGCCCGCTATTGGCGTGAGTAAAATAAATTTACCTGTAATTTTTTTGTCGGATTTGTTGTTCCAAAAGCCCCGCAGGTAGGATTCGTGCAATGAATGATACACGATATGCCACAAAAAAGGTCGTTACGTTTGATTCGAGTGTTTCGAGAGGATATGATCGCGGCTTGTATCCAGACAATTGAGAATTACCAGGCGCAGTAGGATTGGCATGATGTGGAGGTGAAACAATGTGGTTGAAATTTGCATTACTGGGAGCTCTTGTAAACCTTGTGCTACTGGTTGGCATTCCTTTCCTACCATACTACATCTTTCATAAGTGGCGTCGTCAGCGCGGACTTGCGGAGATCGTTCGGCGAGCAGGGTTACAACTATGCGAAGGTCGATTCGTGGTTTACAGCATGCTGTTCGCTGCCGTAAGTGTTGCAGTTATCATCCTTTGGCCACCATCATTAGAGCCCATAACCCGAGAGGGGTCATCATGGAAGAATTTCGTGGGTCTTGGTTTGTGTGGACAGTCTATCCTGATGGCATTGATTTATGGCGTTGTCAAGACAGGGTTCGCAGAGGAATTCCTGTTTCGAGGCATGATCGCAGGAAGCCTTTCTCGCCGACTATCCATACGCTGGGCAAATATCGTGCAGGCACTCATTTTTCTCGCACCTCATCTTCTCATCCTCGTAGTCATGCCAGAGATGTGGCCTCTGCTCGTAATCATTTTTGCAGGTTCTCTATTTGTAGGTTGGGTGCGGATCAAGTCGGGGTCGATCGTTGGCCCGTGGATCATTCATGCCTCGGTGAATATTGCCATGGGCCTCAGCGTAGCTATCCGAACAGCGACATAACGCGATGAAAATAGACTTGATACTGCGGGAAGTGCGAGACGACGACCTGGACCACTTTTTTGAATATCAATTGGACCCTGCGGCAAACCACATGGTAGCGTTCATAAAACGTGATCCGACGGACCGAAATGTTTTTGAGGAGCATTGGGCGAAGGTTCGTGCGGACGAGACTGTCACGATTAAAACAATCGTTTTCGCGGAGCGTGTAGCTGGTTACGTCGGCAGCTATAACAACTCGGGCAATCAGGAAGTCTTCTATTGGATTGGAAAACCTTATTGGGGTAAGGGGATAGCCACAACGGCATTAACATTGTTGTTGGCGGAGCTGAAGATTCGCCCGTTGCATGCAGCTGTCGCCAAAGACAACCGTGGGTCGATTCGTGTTCTTGAAAAATGTGGATTTACCGTTTTCGATCAACTGAGAAGTTATTCCACGGCTCGTGGAGAAGAAATTGACGAAGTGTTGTTGAAGCTTGAGTGATCTGAAAGCGACAGATCAAGAGGTGTATTCAGAATCAGGCCTGGTAACACTCGTTGTGTACAGGTTTGATGGCCTTATTTCATGCCCTGAACAATCCGAAAAGTTAAGTACGAAATATTCTATTCTTATTTACTCTTTTTTTTCTTCGTGCTACCCGTTTTTTTCTTCACGGATTTCGCGGAGCTGCGTTTTACCGTGGTTTTTTTTGAACTGCTCTTCTTTGTGGCTTTGGCCGAGCTGCGTTTTTTCGTGCGGGATTTAAGTGTGGTATTAATAACTTTTTCGTAAAAATCGACAAACTTCTTCACCGGAATTTTTTTGATCGCCTTACCCACCACGTCCAGCGGCACGTCTTCGATTTTTTTGAACCGCACGCATGACTTGCCCATGTCCAGTTTCTTTCCGGTCTTGATCCAGGCATCACGAAACCATTTCTCGTGTTCTGGATCGAAGTAAATACACATCAAATAGATGCCCATATGGTTTTTTTGCGACGCCAGACCCGCGAATGGAAGAGGCTGCGTAGGATCGCAATGGTAACCAGCTGGGTAAATACTGTGCGGTACGACGTAACCGATCGCACCGTACTGTACTATTTCTTCATAGCCTTTGGGTAGATTTTTGAGGATTACATCGCGGACGATTTTGATTGCCTTGCGCCGATCCTCTGGTAGTTCCGCAAGATATTGACGAACGGTTGTTGCTTTGCTTTTCATTCTGAGATCATATCACAATCCGGTTTTGTATTCTACAAGGATTTTGTTGGTTGGTTCATCCATCGTAAGTCAAATGGGTCAAAGTGGGATCAAGGGTGTTCCATTTTGCAACAGGGTGATTACGGTAGGGCATGACGATTGTTGAAGAGCGTGAGGGTATGTCTTATAATCGGTCGAAACAACCGAAAACACTTTATCTATGAAATTTTGGGAAATACAAAATGAGTAACGCAAAAAAAGAACTGATCGAAGCTTGGCGGACGAACAACCGGATAAACCTCTTGTTGATCGACAAGATTAAGAGTGAGGGGATGAAATCCACTTTGTCTACGCGCGGCGGTCGCGGTGTCGCGGGTGAACTCGCTCACGTTCACAATAATCGTGTGTGGCAGGTTGAAAAAAGGGCGAAAGACCTGGCGGTTGGATTAAAAATATTTCCAACAGGAGCAGTACCGACAAAGGCCGCACTTAAAAAAGCTTTGAAAGCATCAGCTATGGCGGTCGAAGAACTTTTAGTGGGTATTCTGGAGGCCACACCGAAGCGGCGCGGATTCAAAAAAGGACTCTTTACTACATTGTCATACTTCATTGCTCACGAAGCGCACCATCGCGGCCGCATTCTGTTAACTCTCAAAGTCAGCAAACAAACGCTCGACAAAAATACGCAATACGCCATCTGGGGATGGGATCAGATGTAGTGGAGCACATACGATGCAACGATCGTGTTCGACATCACGGGGGAGTGTTTGCTGGAAAAAAGTGTATAGGATAAGCTGTAATGATGCCTAAGCCACCCCTATTTCCAGCTGGTGAATTTGATCAAGTTGCCTTGATCGATGATTCACACAAATCCCTATTGATCAAAAAGATCGGATCGGCTCCCGAACGCTTGCGTAGTGCGCTCGAAGGGTTAAGCGATACACAACTCAACACTCCCTATCGTAACTGGACGATTCGCCAGATCGTTCATCACCTGGCAGACAGCCACATGCACAGTTACATCAGATTCAAATGGGCGCTGACTGAGAATGATCCGATGATCAAGGCGTATGATGAGAGCGCCTGGTCCGAGCTAGAGGATGCCCGGACTTCGGAGATTGAGCCGTCGCTACAGCTTCTGGAAGGCTTACATCGTCGGTGGGTTACTGTGTTACAAACAATGACACGAAGTGATTATGATCGATCTTTTCAACACCCCGAAACAGGTGAGGTCATTCAGTTGTCACTCGCTATAGCCTACTATGCCTGGCACGGACGCCACCATACCGCACAGATTATGTGGGTCCGAGGATATCGCCTCTGATCATGGCGTTGTGCCTGGAATTACGTTCATCATGTTCAAATGCATTCCTAAGTTTTAGACTTTATCGATTCCTGTGTACATGATAGCGACGACTGAATCGGTGGGATGATACACCGAGGACGATCTTAGAAAGTAGTACTACGAATAGAGTCATGTCGCTACTTTCGGTTTGCGAGGTGTATTCCTCATCTGAAATGAACTCGTTTTTCGCACCACTTGCCCCTTGCCTTGCAATCCTCGTTTTTGCCGCGATAATCATCTCGTTCGGCAAAGCGTTTGAAAACGAGACCAATGTATGACGTTGGAAGCAGGAACGAAACTCGGTCCTTACGAAATCCTTTCGCCCCTCGGGGCGGGCGGTATGGGCGAGGTTTATCTGGCGAATGATTCTAAGCTGGATCGAAAAGTCGCCATCAAGGTGTTGCCGGAGTTAATGACGAGAGACAAAGAGCGAGTTGCTCGCTTCGAACGTGAAGCCAAATTACTCGCATCGCTGAACCACCCCAATATCGCGGCGATACATGGGTTCGACGATTCAGACGGCACTCGATTCCTTGTCATGGAATACGTCGAGGGCGAGACACTTGGGAGCCATCTGAAGAACGGTGCCGTCGCTGTTGAGGATGCACTCGAGATAGGAAAACAGATCGCCGAAGCCTTGGAAGCTGCACACGAGCAAGGCGTGATCCATCGGGATCTTAAACCCGCCAATGTAATGATTCGTGAAGATGGTACGGTCAAGGTTCTGGACTTTGGTTTGGCGAAAGCGATGACCGACGAGCCATCCGGTGGTACGAACGCGAACTCGCCAACGATCACAGCAAACTACACTCGTCCCGGTGTCGTGCTTGGGACGGCTGCCTACATGAGTCCAGAACAAGCTCGTGGTCGTGCGCTTGATAAACGCACCGACATCTGGTCGTTCGGAATCATGCTCTATGAATGCCTAACCGGTACTCGTTTGTTCCAGGGCGAGACGGCCA
>CBDTZI010000144.1:0-8084 GCA_965364865.1 uncultured bacterium
AGTTTCGCAACGGCACCATTGAAACATTAATGACCTCACCGATCACCGAAATCGAAGTGATCGTGGGTAAGTTTTTCGGGGCAATGGCTTTGTATCTGATTCTGCTGGCGACGCTGTTGTTATACCCGATCATCATGTCGATGTATGGCGAAGTCGATCTGACGCTACTGATTTGTAATTACCTGGGTTTGATCTTGTTGGGTGCGTTGTACATTTCGGTCGGACTGTTTTTCAGCACCTGTACCAACCACCAAATCATTGCGGTGTTGTGCAGTTTTTTCGTGCTGGCGCTGATGACGTTTGCGACTCAGGGACTGGCGATGCAACTTGAAGCCGGGTGGTTACGCGTGGTGTTGCAACACATCTCGGTGCGAAGTCATTTTCATGATTTTGTCCGGGGCCTGGTTGATCTGAACCATGTGGTCTTCTTTGTGACCGTGACGGGATTTTTCCTGTTTTTATCGGTGAAACGGTTGGAGGTGAGACGATGGCAATAGATTCAAAAAATAATCAATCTTCGGGTAAACGTCTGAAAATCGGGGCCAATGTCACGATCGCTACGCTATTTGTGGTGGGGATTGTTGTGGTATTGCAAACGATCGCCTTCTCCCTCCCCGGTGCACGGTTGGACATGACCTCGACACGGATCAACAGTCTGAGTGATGCAACAGAAAAATTACTGAGCAATCTGGACACCCATGTGCGGCTAACCTCGCTATATTTTGAGACCGATCTTGAAGAAGAAGATCAACCTCTCTATCGCCGGACGGTGAAGGATTTGCTCGGGCTGTATGAATCCACGCAGCGTTCAAAAATCACGATGGACACGATCAACCCACTGAGCGACCACGACAAATTCAAGGAAATGGTCGCCCGACTGCGCAGCAAGGAAAGATTCAGCACAGAACTGGAACCCTACAAAGTGGCGATCGATCTTTACAAAAACGAAATGGACCTTCGCATGCGCGATCTGGTTCGAACCGAACTGGAATCGATCGGCACCATAGGAAACCCCATGTCGGGCCAGCAGGACCAGGCTTCGCTGGGTCAGATTCAATCATTGTTTACCCACTGGACCACTCAGCTGGAAGAGCTGCGAACCCAACTGGATGCCCTGACCACCACGGACAATCCGCAGGACCAGGCAGCTGTGAGCGCGTTGAAGAATTTGTATCGTGAGTTTGGAAAATCGCTTACGGATATTCCACGATACGCGTTGGGCGAAGTCTCACACGACCCCGATATGCCAGCCGAGGTTTCAAAGTTTCTGCGAGAGTCGGGCAATCGATATTCGGTATTGGCCCTGGCGGTTGAAAGTGAATCGACGAAGTTGCAAAATCTCGAACCACTGAACATTGATGATTTACTTCGTCAGATTCAACCCAACTCCAATTCGATCATTGTGGAAACCGATGGCGACGCGATGATCGTGGATTTCGCCTCGATTTGGCCTGTGCTTGATCCAAGTCGTGGCAGTGGTCGAGTCCAATTTAAGGATCGTGGCTTCAAAGGTGAAGAGCAACTGACCTCCGCGATTCTCCGTGCCACTCACCAGGAACAAACCGCCGTCGTTTTTGTTCGATGGGGTGGCATGTCATTGTTGATGGGCGGTATGATCCCCGGTCAGCCACCCGCACCTTTTGCCAACATCAAACGAAAACTGGAAAACGTCAACTTCATCGTCGACGAGTGGGACGTCAAAGCCAGCGCAACCCCGCCGGACATTGATCCGGTTCCCACACGCACGATTTACGTTGTCTTCAAACCCAGTCCGCCGCCGAGAGGTCCGATGGGTCAAATGTCTCAAGAGCCACCGTTTACGGATGCGGATCGTGAAAAATTAATCAACGCGATGGGTGAAAATCCTAGAGCGCTGTTTATCGCCGGTTGGGCGCCGGGTCCGTTTGGTCCGATTCCCGGCACCTATGAATACAACGATTACCTCAAAGACAACTGGGGCATTCATGTGGACACCAGTTCGTTGTTGATCGAGACCACCAACACCGCTCCGGGTGAATACAAAATTATGCGCCGTGATTTCTACAACATGTACGCGGCTCATCTCGACGTGGGTGATCACGAAATCGTGAGCGGTACGCAGGCGGGACGGTTATCGTTGCCCTGGTGTGCTCCTTTGGAGCTGGTGGATTCCGGCCTCGAAGGGGTCGATTATAATTGGCTGGTTTCGATGGGCCAGATCGACGGCGTGTGGGGCGTGAAGAACATACAAGTATACCAGAACCAGATGATAGAACAGGAATATATGGTTCGTGCGGATGGTGATCTGGAAGGGCCGTTCAACCTGGCTGTCGCGGCAACCAAAGGGGACGCGAAACTTGTGGTGGTAAGCTCACGCGAATTCGCCGTCGATCAAGTCGCGTTTGCTCAAGGTTTCGCTCAGACCTCGCGCGGATTTACGATCCGATCGATCAATCCGGGAAACCTGACCCTGTTGGTCAACTCGTTGCACTGGTTGAATGACAAATCAGAGTATATGAATATTGGTAAGCCGATCGACGCGGGCGTGCTGGAGATCGAGAACAAATCTTCGGTGACCGTCGTTCGGGTGTTAACGATTTTTGTTTGGCCAGCCATGGCATTAGCCTGTGGTGGATTGGCCTGGTGGGTTCGACGCAGGTAAGACAAAATGAATTTCAAAACAACATTATCATTGGCATTAGCGCTGGGTCTTTTAGTGATGGCTAAGTTCCTGATCCCCTCAAGCTCATCTTCAACTACCGGTACAAATACTACAACACTCTCGCAGCCGACAAATCTGACTTCCCGCGATCTGATCGAGGATGAACTTGGCGATGTGGTGAAAATCGTCGCCCAACGCAAGGGCCGAGACGAGTGGGTATTTGAAAAGCTCGAACCCGAGGGCGGCGGCACCGCCACGTGGCAGATGACCGCACCGCTGCAAGTGAAAGTGGTTTCGTGGGAAGTGGAAAATTTCAGCAGACAGCTGGGTAAATTGCGTTATGAAATCAGTTATAAATCTGACCAGGCGGGTGCGGTTTCGGCTGCGGCCGCCGGTGTTGATCCTCCCGAAGCGACCGTAACCTTAACCAATGCGGATGGTAAAAGTATCGGATTTGAATTGGGTTTGCCCGCCTCCGGTCAGTCCACCTATGTTCGCGTAACCGGTGAAGAAACGATTTATGTCGCACTCTCGAATATGCGAAATCTGTTCAAAGCCAATGCGATTTCTTATCGCGATAAGAGCGCCTGGTCGTTTGATGTCAACGACGTGACGCAGGTCGATATCGTGGATCGTTCATCCGGCTCGGCTGAATCCTATCAATTTGTTCGCGACGGTGCTCGCTGGATGATGGAATCTCCGACGGCTTCTCGTGCGACTGACAAAGTCAACGCCGCATTGCAGGCGATCAGTCGATTTCGTGCGATCGAATGGATGGATACTACGAACACCTCCCTTTCGACGTTCGGATTGAAATCTCCCGCCCTGACCATGAATGTTACGGTTGAGGAAAATGTTACGATTCCTTCTGCGGATGATGAAGCCGAAGCGGAACCGCGTACGGAAAAGAAAATCACCGTCTATTCGCTGGGTGTTTCGGATCGTTCCCCCATCGGGGAAGACACCAAGGCGTATGTGCTGATTGGAAATGAAAAGACCGTGGCTACGGTCATGAAAACCACGACGGACAAGCTGGTTCCCGATATGAAAACGTGGCGAGATCTGAAAATCACCAGCGCCCCTGTTATGAAAGCGTCTAAGATCGAGGTCACCACCGGGGATGAATCGTTTAGCCTTACAAAAAACAATGATCTGTGGAGCTTTGAAAACGGACAGCCCGCGGATGATTCCGCGATGGGTCAATTGTTACGTGCTATACACGGAATGTCCGCAGTTGCTTTTGTCGATGCGGATGCGTCGGCGTTGACCGCATACGGTTTCGATCAACCCCAAGCTGACATTCGTTTATCCCTACCCGACGTTGAGGATGGGGAACGATTAACGGTGGGTGGTTTTACAGATCCCGTTACCAAACGCCTGGTTTATGTGCGGCATAACGAAGCCTCTTCTGTTGCCAAAGTCAAGTCGAATTCGATTCAACCACTACTTAGAGGAAAAATAACCTATCGAGACCGCTCCGTCATTAACATGCCCACCTCCGGTATTTCTACGCTGACGATCGTCACAACGGATCAACATGAGATCGGCAATCGTTCCATCACTTTGGTCCAGCAAAACGGTGAATGGAGTATGACCCAGCCGGTAAAAGAAAAAATCAGAGTCGATCGCGCTCTCGCGCTAGCAAATAACCTGAGCACATTGCAGGCGGAAGCGATCGTGTCGGATTCAGAGGATCAGCTTTCCGCGTACGGTCAGCATCAACCCACTGCGCGAGTGATGATTTCGTTATCTTCCGATCAAGCTGCGTTGACCAAAACACCCGAAATCACTCTGGCGATATCCAGGCACGAGGGTCAATGTTATGTCAACCCTTCGAGTCACGTCGGCGTCTTTCAGATTTCCAATACACTTTGTGATCAAGTTGGCCTGGAATATCGAGCGGACAATATATTCAGTTTTGAGGATTCTCTGGTTCAGGAGTTTTCAATTCGCAGCCGGGATCAACTCCATGTATTCATGCAACAAAGCGACGTGTGGGTATATCAGCCGGAACCCGATCTCCCACTTAATGATAGTAAGGTGGATGAATTGCTCCTGCGAATCCGGGATTTGAAAACCAATCGTTATGCAGTCTATGGCCTGAAAAACCCCGGCGATATGGGTTTTCACAATCCAGTCCATGAAATTATGGTTACGCTGAAGGACGGTACGAGCCAAACACTCCTGATTACCGAACAAATGAAATCCATCGGTTCCGATCATGGGTACCTGGCTATGCTCGAAGACAGTGATGACGCATTCCTCATCTCAACTGATACGGTTCAAAGATTTACAGTTTCGCTCTCCGAGTTGGAGAAATAATTTTATTCTTCACGTTGAATTTTCTCAGAAACGTTTTTTCGAAACGGTATTCTGACGTAATTAGGACGTCACAATTCAACTATGATCATATCCCTAATTTGATAGTAATTTACACGGTATCCAATCACACTACAAATATTTAACTTACAATATATACGCTTATCCGTTATAGGAACAATATTAAAGTGAGTGTTACAAAAATAGGGGGTTATTTTTCGTTTTCTGCTTGAATTCTGGAAAGTGATACACTATCATTCTATCGACATGTGGCTCCTTTGGGGGTTGGCAAATCAGAAGCCCAATGTTGCGGCTGTCCGTGCGATCAGATTTTTTCAAGTGGAGTTGGTGGCTTGGACAATACGACCCAGGAAAGTTGATTGTTTTTTTTCACTGCAATCGGCTTGATGGTGCGAATTTGAGACAAAAATATTAACGAACCAAAACGCGCCGTTGTGTGGCGTTTCAGGAATCGTTGATCAGCCTGAATCGTCTTCAGGTGTTTTTTCAGGGTTTTTGCAAGCGTCGTGGTAGACCGAGGATAAAAAAATCGCACGGAGCGGACCTGAGCGGTTCCGAGTATCGAACCGCTTGATAGCTTGAGCCAGAGTGTATCTCCTTTTCGCACTTTTTGAAAAGGCGCTCGCCGGGATTGAGACAAACGGCATTCTGTTGTTTTGGAACCGTGAAGAATACAGTCGAGATAGTTTTTTTTAAGAATAACAAGATGGTGGCTCATGGATTTGCTATCTATGCAATAATTGTCGATGCGTAATTGGGAGAGTGTATCAAGGATTCAAATGGTACCTAAATGATGGATGGGATCAACTTTGAGCAGGTCGAACCATCTTTTCAATTGTAAAGCAAAGGGAGCATCATGGCTGTAAGACATCATATCAAGGTTTTGGTAATCGATGATGATCCGTCGATTTGTAAGACGGTCGGATTGTTATTGGAGGATCATGGGTATAATCCCCACACCTATACCAATCCGGACGAGGCATTAAAAGTTGCAGAGGAAGAGTCTTTTCAGATTGCACTGGTTGATTTACGCATGCCCGCCATGGATGGTGTGGAAATGGTGGAAAAACTCAAACAAATCGACAGCCGTATGAGTTGTATCGTGATGACCGCATACCCGGACCTGGACAGTGCGACCGAGACCATGAGAAAAGGCTCGTGCGATTATATCGCTAAACCCTTCAAGCAGGAAGAATTGGTCTCCGCGGTGGATCGAGCTTGTCAGCACATGGGGATTATTTATACCGACGAACATGAACTCAATCGTCTGATCGGTCAGCGCATTCGAAGCCATCGACTTTCTCAAAACCTGACCTTGCGACAACTCTCTGACAGAACCGATTTGACGACGTCGCAATTGTCCCAGGTCGAACTCGGTAAAAACGCAGCCTCTATCTGGGCGCTGGCGAGAATCAGCAATTCTCTCGGATTGCAGGTGTCTCAACTATTGGAAGGCCTGTAATTTCCAGGGTGAGCATTTGCAAGTCAACAGGATCGTTGTGGATGGTGAATCAAGCCAGTTGTTGGCGAAGATAATCGGCACGCACATATCCGCGTTCATCTTCATCCATGGATCGCTGATGAATTTTCTGCAAATGGGCGGGCTGGGTGTGAAGGAAAAGCTCATTCAGCGTGTGAATATCAAATCGATCAAATCGACCCATGTGGATCCCCATACGAATCGGGGATAGCAGTGCGTGGGTTTCTGCAGAAGAAATTCGACGGGCATGGGATAATAGTCCGTACGCACGCCATATTTTATCCTCTACAAAAGAAGGGCGATCCTTCATCAGCGTGGCCCGAGCGGTCTGCTCATACTCCACGATTTTAGGAACAATCGTCTCGTTGAAGACCTTGATGATTTCCTCTTCGGATTTCCCCAGCGTGGTCTGATTGGAAATCTGATAGAGATCGCCGATCGCTTCGGTTCCCTCACCATACAAACCGCGAACGGCCAGTCGCATGTCCCGGGCTGCCCGAGCGACACGTTCAATTTCCTTCGTGTATTTCAATGCAGGTAAATGAAGCATCACCGATACGCGTATCCCCGTACCCACATTGGTAGGACAGGCGGTCAGATAACCCAGTCGCCGATCGAAAGCAAAGGCCAGCCGCTCAGCCAGAACATCGTCCACATTGTTGATTTGTTCCCAGATGTTGTTCAACTGCAAACCGCAACTTAAACCCTGCATGCGAAGGTGATCTTCTTCGTTAATCATAATCGCTACGGTTTCGGTGGGAGAGATGGTTACGCCCCGACTTCCTTCGCCGCCAAGGTGTTGACGGCTAATGAGATGGCGCTCAACCAGACATTCATTGTCTACCGTATCCGTTTGATCCACATCGATGACCAGCGATTCTTTGCCAATGGAGCTGTTTGTAATCTCGTCCACCAGGTGACGATAAATTTCAGTTCGTTCTGTTGGGGTGGCAGTAATTAAAAAGGATCGCTCCGCCAGGTTGCGTGCGAGCCGTACCCGCGAGGAGATGACAACGTCCGACATCGGTCCCGTACCACGGAGCCATTCTCCCGTTGTTTGAGTGAGTTGGTCAAAGTTGAAATTCATGATGTTTCCATGGTACTAATCTTGTCGCGTACCTTAGCCGCTTCTTCGTAATTTTCCTGGTCGATGGCATCCTGCAATTCACGACGAAGTTTAAGGAGACCGGTTTGTTTGCGGATGGTATCGTCTGCGGAAGCGGGTACTTTGCCCACATGTTGCGTCGCACCCTCATGGGCACGTTCAATCAAAGACAGGAGCACGGATTGGAACGCTTCGTAATCGTGTGGGCAGCCAAGCTGTCCCTTCATTTGAAACTCCCGAAACGTCATTCCACAATGTGGACATTTCAAATCTTCGGAACTGCTACGAACGCCACCCGGAGCGGATTTTTGTTTAATGAACTGCTGAAGAATTTCATTGGTGGTCTGGTGCGGCTGTTTGATAATGACGCCTTCCTTTTCCGCGCAATGTTCACACAAGTGACGCTCACGCTTCTCAGGAATCGTGTCGGTGATGTGCACCGTTGCTTTCGCATCCTGACATAGTTGACAAAGAAGACTCATCTGCTCAGCTTTTCAAAAAAACCACTTCATCCCTAT
>CBDTZI010000145.1:0-8008 GCA_965364865.1 uncultured bacterium
CGCTCGCACCAATCCCCCATCGAGGCAAAACTCCACTCTCTGAACGCCGATTTCACAGCCTTCAGGGCCCTGTGTACACACCTTAACCGCTGCGCGCATTCGCATCGCGCATGACTCGGCTCTACCTGCCGTTCTCAACACCCCGTAAACCCAAGCTCTCCCTGCATCGCTCGAGGTGGAGCGCGGATGGGTCGCTGCCAAGGCAATCCCAGATGCTTCAGTACCCGCACGATCGACTCCGAGTCGAACACCATGCTCAGCACCCTGCGCCGTTCACCGCAGGGGCAGCAGGGGTGACAAAACCAGAGCGGAGCGGCGGTTTTGGCATCCCTCTGGCTGGACTTGTTATGTTATACTAAAATAAACATCAGATTTTAGTTAAGAACAAATCACCCTTCTAACTATATTTTAATTGGACCAATTGGAGGAAGTGGTGAAGGACGCTTAATTACTTCTTTGCATTTATATTTTGTGCATTTACCATTTTTATCTGTACTTACACATCTACATTCGAAGACTATAGGTTTAAAAATAATAGGTTTTAGTGCAATATCAAAGTCTGTTTCCGAGTCAACATCCATATCAAAATCTTCGCCATAGCAACTTTCAGTATAGTCACAACCAGAATTAGCAACGAAACTTGATTTGCAATGTTTACACTTAATTGCCTCAAGATTTATGTCTTCTTTACAAAATGGACATACTCCTTCATGAGCAGGTTTATCTACTGCCAGCCTACTGTGGCAATGCTTGCATTTAATCGCATCAGGTTTAATAGTTTCTTTACAGTAAGGACATGTTTGATCTAAGTTGCTATCAGTCATAACTTTTTCCTTTTGTATTTTCCCGACAGTTTATCCTAAAAAGTCTATCGATATTCCTGACAATCTAGTGGTAAGGCCGAGTTACTCACCACATAACCATTGATTGGGGAAGAAAACGGGACAGGTACATTTGTTTGCTACGTCCGGGGACCGAGCGGAGGATTTCCAAACAGGACGCCGACCATGATACATGATACCGGGGATCACACAAATCGGCAACAGCCACAGGGCGGCGTTGAGTTCGAAGCCCATCATCAGCACGACCACCATTCCACCCACCGCACCCAGTATCGGATGCAATTTGAAACCGATAGACACTGGCAGGCCAGCTGCCAGTGGCACCCGAATCCGAATATCGAATTCAATCCACACGTTTAACGCTTACGCGGCAGGTTGCTCAGTTTATCTTTATATACTCAACCGGCGTCGACGCATCGCAACACCCGCACCCGCTAAAAGCAACAGCAAGGTCGCGGGTTCGGGAACCGCTAATCCGCTGAATCCATTACCGCCAATCGTTCCGTCGAATGAACCGATGAAAAGCGTATCCCCCGTAAACAAATCAATCGAGTAAAGCGAATTGGTTCCGAAGTCTGTATCGATGTCCGGTCCGGCGGTTACGAAGTAAGCCGTATCGCCGATCGCAGCCATACCCCCCACCGCACCCAGGATCGGATCCAAGATGGCAATCTCAACACTTGTTGCGTTGCCGGGGTCAATCGTGAACAGCGCGTTGGTCTCATGATCAATGCCAACGAGCATTCCATCACTACGCCAAGCTAACCCGTTAAAATCATGCGGGCCATTGCTGATGATGCCGACCTCTGTTCCCTGACCGGTATTCATATCAAGGGTAAACAGTTTTGGATTTTCGGAGGCCTTGCTGTTTACACCGTAGGCGACCCCGTCTGATCCAAAGGCTAATGCGCCCTCGAAAACGAAATCCAGACCGATCGGCCCAACCGTGGAGACGTCATACGTCAGGGTGTCGATTTTGTAGAGAGTGGGAGTGGGAGCTACACCCACCGTAAATCCGTAAAGATACCCATCTGGTGCTAATTCCAGGCTGCCCATGGGCGTGATCCCCAGTGGTGCTACCAGCGTAAGTGAAGCGTCTACGGTTGAAATTTTCCAGAGATCACCGGTGTCTTGATGCACACCGTAAAGTTCGTACCCCAGAGCTGCACCCTGCGCCAAACTTAGAAATATCACAACTAACGCGGTTGATATGTAAAAACGATTGTTCCGTACCATTACTTTTCCCCTATTGCGACCCCGTTGTAAAATTGAAGGGATATTCTCGCCCCCAACCTATCCGCCCTTATTTACTGCAATCATTGTATCGAAAATCATGCTCAAAATCAACATGGAATCTGTGAAATACTAACCATCGAATAAACTTGCTCCTATAAAACAGGTATCATTGCCAGATAACCTACGATTTTCAATCTCACCCGCCTAACCCGCAAAAAAACTCACAGCATCACGGCAGTTGAAACAAAAAGTATAATCAACCGCATAAGTTAGGTCTATACATATTGAATGGAATGTACCAGGCCTTATAATCCCTTGTTCGTAATCTCCCATTGAAATTGGGAGATCAACCTCGTTCGCAACCATTAGAATGTATAAGGAGGGTAAATATGTCTGACGCGAACAATGAATTCCCAACCACCATCGGCGCCGATGCCGTGTTCAAAGGACAACTCGATTTCAAAAAAGGTGTTCGTATACTTGGTAAGTTTGAAGGTGAAATCAACAGCGGCGGTCAACTGCTCGTATCTGAAGGGGCAACGCTTACAGGTGATGTCAAAGCCAGCGCCATTCGTATCGAAGGCAAAGTGAAGGGCAACATCGACGCCGATGCCAAGGTTCAACTTTCCGGTTCGGCTCGTTTGGAAGGCGATCTGCAAACACAAACGCTGGAAGTATCCGAAGGTGCGGTTTTGATTGGCCGAGTTGTCGTGGGTGTGAATGGTAAATCAGCCGGTGCCAAAGGCTCAACCAAACCCGAAGACGCGATGATTCCTTCAAAGAACAAAGAGTCTGTGCTCGCTGGCGCGAAGAAATAATTCACGCATCGAGTGGATCGTATAAATTTCAGTATCCGATTTCTGATCGGGGCGGTATACTTCTGTCATGGCATCTTCGACGACCAAGAGTGAAGTCTCCATCAAGCAGGTCCGTTGCACCTATTGCGGTGAAATCTGTGAGGTGGCGAAGCGCGCCATGTCCGTGTTTTGTCCGCACTGTCACAAACGGTTGATCCTCGAAGATTATAAAATCAAAACCTATTACGCCGTGCGTGAGTTTTATACCTGTGGCGATATTGTGGTAGAAAAAAAAGGACATGTTGTCGCGCCGGTTCGTGCGGGAACGCTTACGGTGAAGGGAAAAGTGCAAGGCTCCGCATCCACGCAAGGAACGGTCAATATCGCCAAGACCGGCTCGTTCAAAGGGGATATCGAAGCGCCATCCTTACACATCGAAAGCGGCGCAGTCATTGAGGGGTTTTTACGAATCGGCCAACCCAACGGCGAAACCGTGATCAAGAAATCCGCTAAGAAAAAAACGGCGACCAGGAAAAAGACGTTGAAGAAATAATTAATCACTC
Organism: uncultured bacterium; assembly: GCA_965364865.1. GTDB lineage: Bacteria > Planctomycetota > Phycisphaerae > UBA1845 > UBA1845 > CBDTZI01. The sequence continues at coordinate 3,439 of CBDTZI010000145.1, forward strand.
CACACTCGCAGATCCCGACGTGTCGGGACCGCAGACATCCACTATCCAAATAACAATTACATCTTTTGGGTCCATTCATCACCCGCGTATTTTTCATGCAGCGTAGCCGCCGTTTCTAATTCTTTTTCCGACCACTCGCCAGCTTCGATTCTTTTTTCCAATACGCTTGAGAATGTTTCCGGCAATAGCTTTTGAATCGCAGCCAGCGATTCCTCAAACGGGTTTTCCAACGCAGCGGTGGCTTGCTGATTAAAACGGTTGGCCAGAATAATCGAACCGTGTTGCAACACAGCTGCCTTGGTACGCCGTTGGGCACTGCCCGCGATTTTATCCTTACCCCTTAACACATCGTAACAATGTCGCCGGGCAAAACAAAAAAACGGCCCGTGTCGTGCGTTGGAATCGTCCGTCGAACCGCATCGATTGACATGTACTTGACTCGACGACAAAGCTGCGATCACCGCGTCGTGGGCGAGTTCGTACAATCGGTTTGGTCCCTTTTCCAGCAATGAATGGTTCAAGGGCAACATGAGGCTATAGGTTAGTTCCAGATCGTGAAGGATCGCCCCGCCTCCGGTTAATCTTCGAACAACGGCCAGTTCACCCGCAGGCGATGGCAATGCTTGATACTCTTCGTATTTCTGAAAATAGCCCAGAGAAATGGTCGGCGAATCCCATTGATATAGCCGCAACGTCGGCGTCGATTCGCCCTGCCCAACACATTGCACCAATGCTTCGTCGCGGGCCATGTTGGTCGGCCCGTCGAGCGGTTTATCCCGTAGTAATCGTATGAATGATTCAGACATGATGAGTCAATCTGTTATTAGATAATCGCGGGCGATCAACAATAAAGTACATCAATTTATTCATCTGAGCCGCATGCTTTAGCTTGCGCGGAATTACAGGATAGTGATACTCCGCGCGGGCTGAAGCCCGCGGCTCAGGAATACTTGTCCGTGGCACCCATTATACATAGGCAAAAGCCCGCCGCGAAGGATGGTTACACTGCTTTCCAACGGACGTTGGGTTTTCTGCTGGCGGCTACTTCGTCCAGCCGCCCTACCGGAGTCGAATGCGGAGCCCCTTTGACCCGGTCGGGATCGTTTTGAATTTCGTCCGCGATGTTCAACATCGCCCCGACAAAGTCATCGAGTGTATCCAGTGATTCGGTTTCCGTCGGCTCAACCATCAGACAATGATGAATGGGCCAGCTCATGGTTGGTGGATGAATTCCGTGATCGATCAACCGCTTGGCGATATCGTTTTCGCTTACCCCGCTGTCTCGAAATTTCGGAACGGTCACAAACTCGTGGGCGTATGGCGGCGGGAAAGGCATTTCGTAACGATCTTTCAATTTTGCCGCTAAATAGTTCGCGGACAGCACCGCTTTTTCCGCAACGTCGCGTAAACCGTCGCAACCCAGACTTCGAATATAAGTATACGCCCGCACAAGCACGCCGATTTGACCGTAAAACGATCGCACTTTGCCAATGCTGTCGGGTCGGTCATCGCACCAGCTATACGAGCCATCTTTGTTTTGAATCACCTGGGGTACAGGTAAATATGGACGCAAAATCTCGGATACCGCGACCGGCCCGGAACCCGGGCCGCCGCCGCCATGCGGCGTGCTGAATGTTTTGTGTGTATTAAAGTGCATCACATCGACACCGAAGTCGCCGGGTCTGGTTTTACCGAGAATGGCGTTCATGTTCGCGCCGTCGAGATACAACAATGCGCCGGCTTTATGTACGATGTCGGCGATGTCAGCGATCTGCTGATCGAACACACCAACCGTGTTGGGATTGGTAATCATTAAGGCGGCAGTATCATCGTCAACTTTTCGTCGCAAGTCATCGATATCAACTCGACCATCACTGTTGGCTTGAATCGAAACGGATTCTCGACCACAGATCGTACACGTTGCAGGATTGGTTCCGTGGGCACTGTCTGGGGCTAGAACTTTTTTTCGATTTTCGCCACGACTGTGATGATAAGCGTTGATCATCATCAAGCCGGTCATTTCACCGTGCGCGCCAGCGGCGGGTTGTAAGGTCACTTCGGATAAACCAACAATCTCAGCCAGGTCACATCGAATTCGATATAACAACTCCAACATCCCCTGAACATCCTCGTCGTCCTGATAGGGATGAACGTGTGCAAAGCCGGGTAGTGCAGCCACCCGCTCGTTGATACGCGGGTTGTATTTCATGGTGCAACTGCCCAATGGATAAAAGTTGGCGTCGATGCTGAAGCAGCGATGGGCCAGGCGTTTGTAATGGCGAACCACGTCCAGCTCGCCCACCTCTGGTAAATCGGGAGCGGTTTGAGCCAACAATTCTTTGGGAACGCAATCGGTTCGTTTGGTTTGCGGTACGTCTGACACGGGCAACGAAGCTCCGCACAGACCCGGGGATCCCAGCTCAAACAACAACGGATGATTTTTCTGATCTCTGTTCAACGTAGAAATAACCTTTACAACAAAATTCACTTAACTTTCACGATCAATCAACGATTGCGAATCGTGCAACGAAACACTTTGTTTCGCTTTATCCCCTGTAAAATCTTTCAGCGGCGGTGAAGCCCACAACTCTTCCAGACGATATTCTTTTCCACATTCCGGACAGCGACAATGGGTCAGTCCGGAAAGATTATATCCACATTTCAAACACTTCGGCGGGTCGGACTTGGCTTTTCGCCAACCCTTAACGTATCCGTTTCGCCACACCAGCAGCGCGGCCAGAAACGCAACACCCGCAGTCAACACCACGAGCAACCAGACACCCGCATGAACCCATGTTGGCATCGCTACGCATCCTTTAACGCCGCAACCAAATCGTCGATCTGTTTTTTGCTGCGTTTTTCCGTTACCGCCACCATAAAACAATCGTTAAACCGCTCGTCAAACCGACCCAATGCTACACCGCCATATATTCCACGGTTTTTACATTGATCTAAAACCTTTTTCACGCCCCGCGTCGTTGTTACGGTAAATTCCTTGAAAAACGGGGCGTCGAATCGAAGTTCATAGCCATCCAACTTGGAAATTTCGTCGGCGGCGTAATGGGCCTTGTCGAAACATTGCTCAGCGACATTCGTAATGCCCTGCTTACCCATCGCTGCCAGGTAAATCGAAGCGCGAATAGCTAACAATCCCTGATTGGTGCAGATGTTACTCGTCGCCCGTTCGCGTTTGATGTGCTGCTCACGCGTTTGCAACGTCAAACAGAAACCACGCCGCCCTTCTGAATCTTTCGTCTGTCCGACCACGCGGCCCGGCATTTTGCGCAGATATTTTTCGCGGCATGCGAGCAAACCGAGATAAGGTCCACCGTATTGCAACGGCACGCCCAGCGCCTGCCCTTCGCCCACCACAATGTCAACATCGAAATCACCGGGCCGTTTTAACACGCCCGCAGCAATCGGATCAAACGAAACAATCGCCAACGCGCCGTGGCCATGAATCACGGGAACGATTTTGTCCAGCCGTTCCACACATCCGTAAAAGTTTGGAGATTGCAACACGACCGCCGCGGTCGAATCATTCAACAATTCGCCCAGCGCCTTCTCATCCACAACCCCGTCTTTGCAGGGATAGGTCACCACTACGATATCAAGTTGCCGGGTATACGTTTTCAATGTGGCGATTGTGTCGGGATGAACCGAATCAGCCACGATCACACGATTTCGCTTGGTAATGTTCGTAGCCATAAACACGGCTTCGGCTGCGCCGCTGGCCGCTTCATAGACAGAGGCATTGGCGACTTCCATGCCGGTCAGCTGACAGATCATAGTTTGAAATTCGTAAAACAGTTGAAGAATACCCTGCGACGCCTCGGCTTGATAAGGTGTATAGGCTGTCAAAAACTCCGACTGGGCCGCCATCGCGTCGACCATCGTCGGAATAAAATGATCGTAAGCACCACCACCCAAAAAGCTGACCATTTCCCCGCAATGTTTGTTGCGTGACGCGAGCGATTCTGCATCTTCCAACATACCCAGCTCGGACACCCCCACAGGAATGTTCAAATCACCCTTGAACCGCAGGTTTTCAGGAATGGGTGCAAACAGATCATCGATCGATTTGACACCGCTGGCGGTTAACATCTGCGGCACCTGAGTATCAGTAATTTGTGTGTATTTCATATTCTCTATCTAATAGTATTTATTCTTCCGGGGTATCGTTACGAACGCCCATGATGTCCGGTTTATAAACTTTGGTTTCCAGCGCCCGGTTAAATTTTGTCCAGGTGCTTTTGGGATCGCGATCGTTATCAATCTCAGAAAGAAACATAGTCACTTTCGCATCGAGATTATCGAGATAATGTACGGCGATGGCTTCGGGAATCGCGGGCAGTTTCGGACTGCCATATTCATACCGCCCGTGATGAGCCAATATAATGTGTTGCAAAGTCCAGCGTACTTGCGGAGGAAAATCTTTTCCCGTTCGCTCGGCGATGGCATCCGCTTTTTTCTCGATCAACATGGTCGCCTGCACGATATGACCGAGCAGCTGGCCTTCATCCGTGTAGCCGATCGAAGCTTCGCATTTTAATTCAAGCGATTTGCCGAT
>CBDTZI010000146.1:0-7962 GCA_965364865.1 uncultured bacterium
TCGATACGCATATCACCGAAGCGGGTGATGGTTGGAATGACCTCGCGATCGGTCTGAAATATGTTTTACACAGTGATCCCGAAAATCAATTCCTGGTGAGTACCGGTTTTCGATGGGAATGGACCAACGGTTCGTCGGATGCGTTTCAAGGTGGCGACAGCCAGGAGATCAGTCCGTTCATCAGTATGGCTAAGGGTTGGGATAAGTGGCATTTTCTGGGCACCTTAAACGGTCGTATTCCCACGGACGGTGACGACGCGAACGCCAGCGTATTATGGAATTTGCATTTCGATTATAAGTTGACCGAAACATTTCGTCCGCTGATCGAAATTCACGGTATCCACTGGGTTTCCAATGCCAAGAAATTGCCTTTAAGCGTAGACTTTCTGGACGTCGGCAGCTTGGGCGTGTCCGGCGCATCAGGCCGGGATTTCTTTGCTGCGGGCCTAGGATTTCGGTGGCAGGCGAAAGACAACATCTCATTCGGCATGACTTACGAATTTCCGCTGGAGAGTGCCTCGTCGCACATCATGCAGCAACGTTTGACACTCAGCACGGTAATCAGTTTCTAGACAATAACTACCGATTTACATTACGGAGATGATCGATGAAAAATCGAACTTATAAATGGGCCGCTCTGGTTTGCACGGGAACGATCTTTGGCCTCTTTCCCGGTTGTGTAGAGGTATGGATACTTAATCTGGCTACACCGTTTTTATTGTAACCCATTGAGCGTGTGCTTTTACTTTTTCAAGACCACCGTTGCGGTGTAACTGTGAAACCCTATTTTATATCGGAGTGAATCGTGAAACGATATATAAAAATCATGACGCTGGTTGCATCCGGCGCTACGTTATTACAGATTGGCGGCTGCGTCTCAAACATTCTGGGCGATGTCTTTTTCTTACTTGGCCCACTATTTATATAGGCCACCCAACGACAGATTTCTGACACCATAGGAGATTAAACGGCGTTACGCTGTCTGCCATTGCCCCGTGAAAAAATCGGGGATGAATATCAGGTGTTGGCGCCAATCGCTTTGTCCGCAATGTCACGTCGACAATACGATTCTTCAAAGTGTATTTTATCGACAGCGGTATAGGCTTTGGTTATTGCGTCGGCAATATCTTCTCCCAACGCGGTAACGCCAAGAACGCGCCCTCCCGCCGACACCGTTTTGTTTTCCACCATTTTTGTTCCGGCATGAAAAACTTTCACCTCGTCCAACGCGTCCGCCTCATCCAACCCTTCAATCACTTTTCCAGCTTGATAAATACCCGGATATCCACCCGAAGCCATGACCACGCACACCGCGGGCTTTGCTTTCCAGCGGATATCAACCCCTTCCAGCTGACCATCAATCGTCGCGGTTAACATTTCATAGAGGTCTGAATCCAAACGCATCAATACAGCCTGGGCTTCCGGATCGCCAAAACGACAGTTGAATTCCAGTACTTTAGGACCCGCAGCAGTCAACATCAGGCCCGCATAGAGCAAGCCGCTGTAGGACGCACCGTCGTTGCGCATCGCATCTACGATGGGCACGAGAACATCTTTTTCGACGATCGACATGACTTCCGAAGTGGCGATTGATGCCGGGCTGTAGGCGCCCATACCACCGGTGTTAGGACCGGTGTCACCTTCGTTCAATGCTTTGTGATCCTGCGCGGTTTCGAGAATGTAAATGGTTTGATGATCAACCAGGGCGAGCACGGATAACTCCTGCCCTTTGATAAGTTCTTCGACGATAACTTTCTCGCCAGCTTTACCAAATGTTTTGTCGACCATCATTTTTTCAAGTTCAATCAGCGCCTCCGCGGGATCGGGACAAACAAACACGCCCTTCCCCGCAGCTAAACCCGAGGCTTTGACCACAACGCCGGTATCGCGTGTAGCCACATAGTCGCGTGCGCTATCGTAATGTTCAAAAATTCTGGCTTCAGCCGTGGGAACGTGTGCCAGTTTCATCAACCGTTTGGCATAGGCTTTATCTCCTTCGATTCGGGCAGCCGCAGCATTGGGACCGAATATGCGTAAGCCCTCAGCCTTGAACCGATCCACGATGCCGGCGCACAATGGTGCTTCGGGTCCCACTACGGTGAGATCAACATTTCGTTTTTTGGCTAACGCGACGAGTCCATCAAAATCGTCAACACTCAGATTGATGTTTTCGCAAATCGTAGCGGTGCCGGCGTTTCCGGGTGCGCAAAGTATTTGTTGTACATGTGGAGAATTTACCAGCAGGGTCGCCAGCACATGCTCCCGTCCGCCATTGCCTATGATTAATACGCACGCCATAACTTCCCTCCAAACGGATGAATCAAATCGAGCATGATACTATAACGAAAAACGGTGGAAATCTCTATCTATATGTTTCCTGGTGCTGGGAATTATAAAGGCCCCGGTTCGATCGCCCGCGAACTCGTAGAGTGTTGTTCTGTCAAGTAAACGATTGAACGACAATAGACATGCGGTAAATAATGCGCTTTTTTCACTATGAACAGGTCTAAAATTGAGCTTGACGCCGGATGATTATCCTTGTACTCTCGCCGCACGATTGCGGGGTAGAGCAGTTGGCAGCTCGTCGGGCTCATAACCCGGAGGTCACAGGTTCGAGTCCTGTCCCCGCTATAAACCCCTGGAGAAGACCTCGACGTAAGTCGGGGTCTTTTCGTAGGTTACGACCGATTCACATAATTCGATTTACTCTCGCTTCGTTTCGAACCCCCGCTACCCCGTTATGAACCCATGATGGATTCTTATCAAATTCAGGCGTTATAAGCCCACATATCTTCCAAAATTCTGGAGTGTCCCTCCCCAAATCTATGCAAGGTGTTCAAATCGCTTCTTCGAACATATACTTGATAAGAGTGTACCGGAGGAAATGTGCAAAAATAGAGTGATTACACCATGGATTCTCTTTTTACCCTCTCAAATAATAACCTTAGCGATCTGCCCGTAGGGTGTCTTTATTCGGCCGAACATGAGAAAGACAGTTCGGTTATAAGAATTAACAATCATTAATCAGAATTGTCGTTTGATTCTTTTGCCCGTGATATCCCACACCATATCGAAGAGTTCATAGTCAAACCAATTGTCAAACATGTCACGAGTAAGCTCTTCCGGCCAGACATCCGGATCGCGCATCCAACTATTGAGTTGAATTTCGAAAATTATTTCCCAGTATTCATCGATGATATGGAAGATATCATCGTTACAAAAAATTTCGTCCACAAGAAAAGGATTTGGATTCTTTCTCATGATATCGAGATCTGCTTGTGGCCCACCATCATTCATGGAGTTGGCCCAATCGATGTAGGGTTGTTTCGGTCGGACAATCAAAGATGATCTGTTGATCGTACAGATTTTTTTTCCAGTAAACATACGTGTTTCCTCTATGCCGCAAGTCGATGATAAAACTTCAACATTCCACCGAGACGCATGTGAGACGCTACTGATCCAACACATTGTTCGCCACCATCGTTTCTTTCGATCAGTTTGTTTTCGATTCCCTGATGATTTCGTTCGGTATGATAGTGCTCAACATATTCCTTGATTGTAAATCGTAAATGCTTCTCACCAAAGAAGATCATTCTGTTGAGACATTCATACTTGATCGATCTGACGAATCGCTCAGCGTATGCATTCAAATTAGGGCTCTTTGGTGGTAACTTTATGCAGCGTATACCTGTACATTTGAGTATGCTGGTAAACGCCGTTGTATAAAGTGGATCGCGATCATGGATCAGATATCGTTTCCCGACCAGAAACCCATCAAAACAATCCGTCAGATTTCTCGCCATTTGTTTCATCCAAGCACCATTTGGATCAGGAGCGATACCTGCGATTTCAACCTGGCGACTCGAAAGATCAATCACGAAAAACACCATATACCTTACAAGGCCGAATGGCGTCCATACCTCAACGGTAAAGAAGTCAGTGGCAGTCAATGATTCCCAGTGTGTACTTAGGAATTCTTTCCACGTGGTTTTCTTCGATCGTTCGGAAGCCGGTTCTATGCCGTGATCCTTAAGAATACGTTTAATTGTTGTTTCACAAATGTTGTAACGCAAGTTAGATAACGCGCCTTGAATTCGTTCATATCCCCATGTGCGATTTTCATGGGCCATACGAACAACAAGACGCTGAATGATGCCAAGTACTCGTGGTCTACCTAAACCACGACGAGCACTGCCATCATACTTTTGTGCAATGAGTTTTCGGTGCCATCGTAGGATTGTGTCGGGAGTTACGATGCTGCATACCGTTGATAATAGCATACGACCGAGCGACTTGCCTCTGATGGCTAATCGGCGTCGCTGTTCATCGTTTAATCGTGGTCGTTTATCACCGAGCAATTCACGTAGAACACGGTTTTCTTCCTTAAGATATTCGATCACAGCACCTTGTTCTCGGTTCAGCCATCCAGCAATCGAAAAAAGCATAATATTCCAAGGGTTAAGATTCATGGATAGAATTGTAATTCAGAGAATAATAGTCGTGAAGTGGTGGTTGGATCGTGAGTATCGTGTAGAATATTTGATCTCTTATACTCGATTTTACCCCCGGAAAACGGGATTCCTGATGTCGGCCGAATAAAGACACCCTACGCCATCCTTTAGGGAGTGGGATTTTGGGGAATTTATTGTGCTTCATCATCTTGCCTCCTATATTCACTGGAGACTAGAATAATTGATTGAAAGGATGGACGATAGGAAAATTTGCGAGCGCAAAAATCGCTGGACCAGCACACTGAGGTTGGGTCGTTGGACGGTCATGTTGTTTGTCGCGAACGGCTTGGCGGTGTTCTTCGATACTACTATCGCGACGCGGCATGACCGAGATGCAGTGTTGAATGATAGCCAGTAAATCGATCACCGCGCGGCGGCTCTAGTGTTGCGAGTTTATTGATCAGCCAATTGGAAGATTGTCGTGTAGAATTGGTGGCCAAAGTTCTGCATTCGAGTTTTTGGACACTACGGGGTGTTCGCAGGAGGATTTTCAAAACAATTCCAGCTCTGGTATTGGTCATAATACCAACAACAATTCGCCCGAATGCCTGGTACAGACGGATTGCCAACCCGACGACAGTTGCTTGATCGGGATGTGTTATGATGGCCAATGTTCCTATTTCGACATCTGTATCAACCCTTAGAGACAACAGCAACAATACCTCTTATGGACAACTCAGATCACAGGGATCAGGAGACCCAAGCCAAGCATCCACACCCTGAAGAATGTCGATAATGTCAATCACTTGATCCGGCAAACAAGTTGATAACGATTTCACATCCATTCGTAATAATGGAATCGTCCTAACCCCCAACCATCCATCCACCGTTGCAAGGATGTCAACAATTTCGGGTAATCCGTTTGGGAGTCCGCCACCCAGTCTGGTGACATCGCCAAAGCTATATGTTGTAGCATTTTCCATGATAGAGAAGGCTGGCGTTCCGATTGTGCCATAATCGATTTGCACTTCGTAGTCTGTAAGTGAAGTAATATCAAAACCAGTTACATGGACCACAATACCCCAGTCATTTGAATTCAAAAAGGCACCGTCGATCGGATTATCTACTGTGAGTGCGACATTCTCCGGCTCCGACGGTTGGCCCAAATATCGAACCGTTTCTCCGGTACAACCACGTCGAACGGCAATCCCCATGGGGGTAGGACTGGGTGGAATAGTGACCGCTACATAACGAGAACCCGCAGGCTCAACGATCGGAGCCGGGGGAACGATTTTGAAAACTTTTCCATCACTTCCGACAGGTCCAACATTGATCGTGGTGAGCATATAAATTTCACCTGGTTCGTCTTCGCCAAGACCTAGTAGAAAAACACTTAACGGATCTCCCTCAGGAGCGATGAAGAATTCCTTTCGTACAAACGCATCGGGTCCTGTTAGATCGGAATAGAAAAATGAACCCGTGATTGGTGCAAACCAATCGCCAAAAACGTACTTACCCTGCAAAGGTGGATAAGCGGAGCCTCGGTAAACATATCCTCCGATGAAAGCGATACCAATAGAATGGTCATATTCCAGTACCGGATCAATCATGGTCTCGCCAAACGGACCAAGGTTAGTACATTTTGCCGGAGGAGAATTTGGATTCAAAGGATCAAAACAATTGGTTCCTTCATGGACCACCCACCCCATGTTCAACAATGGCGGAGTATCCAAGACTGGAAGAACATTAACTTCTTCATACAAATTCTGGCCAACGTCTGATAAATAGAGTGAACCGTCACCGCCGGGGCCGCTGTCGAATGAGAATCTATAAGGATTACGTAATCCGTAACCATAAATTTCTGGCAATCCATTTACACTATCGGCAAATGGATTCCCCGTTGGAATCGCATAGGGCAAGCCCACATCCGGCGCACTGTCCACATCGATTCTCAAGATATTACCGAGCGCGGTCTGGGGATTCTGGCCATTACCAATAAGACCATGCGAAGGTGGGACATCGGCTAACCCATCATTGGCACCGCCTCCATCTCCAAGTGTCCAATAGAGTAGTCCATCTGGTCCGAATGCGACTTGTCCGGAATTGTGGTTGAATTGTGGTTCATCCACACGAAAAAGAATGGTTTCCGTAGTTGGATCACCAACATCAGATGTAGCTGGATCGCCCATCACAGAAAATTCGGCAAGAATAGCTTCGTGACATCCACGACTGCTGCCAAAACAAGGTTCACCTTTAATACCGGTTCGCGGTTTACTGTAACGAACAAAGAATCGACCATTCGTTGAATAATTCGGATGGAAGGCCAGTCCAAGTAATCCCCGTTCGTCGAAGTTCGGATCAACCGTGACCATTCGATCTGTCACATCAAGGAAGGGAGTTGGCAATAAAGTGCCATCTTTTACGACACGCACCTGACCGGCTTGATCCACAATAAAGAGTCGTCCCGAACCATCGCCTGCATGTGTCAGAAATACCGGAGCCGTAAAACCCTCAGCCACCAATTCTAATCCAATGGGAATGGGCGGGTTTGCAGGTTGAGTGCAAGCGAGCGCAAGAGTGTCACATGTCGAACCGTTCCCGCCGTAACGTCTACGAAGATTATCACAATCCTCTTGCGTAAAATCATCGGCGCACAATCCAGTGGCTTCATTACAGCAGGCGCCGGTTAACACAGGCCCTGTGCAGGGAGGATCTATTGTCAAGCAAGTAGAATCATCACCCCCATAACGATAACCGGCCCCCAGGCCCAGGCATGCATCCTGTGTAGAATTTTCTGTGCAAAATCCTATCATTTCATCACAACAAGCTCCGGTTGGCGTTGGAGCTGTAATGGTGAAATTCGCACCCGCATTATTCGTGAAGATCGCGGCTGATGGTGTAAGACCATAATCCACTACATTTGTTGTACTCATTCCACAAGGTGCGCCCTGATATTGTAAAGCCTGTAAAGTAGTTGATGGTAAAGGGCTACCGATGGGAGGGCCAAATTCACCATCAGCATCATTTGTAAAAATACTCCCTGTCGTATTACCCGTATAACCCGCACCTCCCCAACTCAATCTCCACCAAACGGTACCCGCGTCGGCTTCATATGTAATACTCCCTGCGGCGAGATAGGATTCTGGTATTAAATTGGTCATTATAAAATCAGGGCTTGTGGCTGGATTGGTATTATTTACGAAGTTATTGCTGGCAATAAGTATTCTACTATTGGTAGGATTAAGAGAACAAGTACCTCCAAGTACATTACCTCCAAAAGTGATTATTGTGATTGGATTGGCCCCTGCAGCATCACGCACTCGTATTTCTGTTCCAGCGATAAAATTTTGCGAAAATGATCGCATCCGTAATTGGATCGCTTGCGCTGTTACATCTCCGTTCACACCCCCTATCACCTGCTCGATCTGCATGATGTGATTAACACCGTAGGCAGATTGTGACATCAAAATGGACGTTAATAGAATGAAAGAAAAGGTAAACTTCTTGATGG
>CBDTZI010000147.1:0-7838 GCA_965364865.1 uncultured bacterium
AGGTCAGTTTGACCAGGCCGAGCAGCTCGGACGAGATGCGATGACCGCTTACATTCGTGGCTTGCAAGGAACGGTTCACCATGTAAGAAAAGAAACCCACGATGCGATTGACGATTACCTCGCGATTGCAGAAACTTTTCCAACTCCATCGGACTGCGTGGAAGTGGTTCGTCGTTTGCACGATCTACCCCTCGATCAACACCTAAGTACGTCACTCTACATTACCCTTGTACAGCAACTTGCTTTAATCTATGAACAGTTGCACTCAATCGAACACGCAATGTTTTTCGCCCATGAAGCGGTACGTCTACAAAAAATGAGTAGCGGCGAAGACCATTGGCGTACAGCGGATGCGATGGTTACGCTCGGCGGTATTTTGACGACCAACGGGAAAATGGACCAGGCCAGGCCGCTATTGCTACAAGGATATGAAACACTGGTTAAAACGCGCGGCGAAAACGCACCGCAAACTCGAACCGCAATCCAAAGACTCATTCGATTATTTGAGCAGATACATGAAATCGAATCAGCCAATCAATATCGAAAAATACTGAACAACACAAACATCGCGACTCAGTAACCTCGAAACACACGGTTGCGTGCCTCACTGAAATGATGGGTTCAATGGCGTGACCCTCCTTCACGCAAATCATCGCATGACCATTACTCAAAATCGTCACCGCTGGCGGCGGCGTGTTCGAGGCGGGTCAACCATTCTTTCACCTCCGCTTTTGCCGACAGATTAACCATATCAGCATCAAACGTAGAGATATAACTCGTATCAAAGGCTGCCCGATCATCACGGCTTGCGTGACCAGCGGAGTCAAAATGATCAATCAGGTATTGCGTCCACGCGGTGAAATAATGTTTGATGTCAGACGCGACAATTTCCACACCCTCAGCCCACGGATCCCATCGAATCACCACACCGTACAGAGGTCCCTCTTCCACGATGAGCCAATCACAATCTCCGGGCAACGTGCCGTGAATCGGAACCATGCCCGCGGGGATCGCCGGCTTATCTTCGCGCATAATCGCGTCGTACATTTCGTGCACATGCCAAAGATGAGTATCAATCGTTGGATCGTCCACATCCACGCGCAAACCATCACACGTCGAAAGTCGATATCGAAAATCGCGCGGCAATTGACCCACCTTGGATTCCAGCGCTGCGATTTCCACCGGTGTAGCTGGTGGACGTGTCACCAGACACGAACCAAAATAGTCGATCAAACGATTCATGGTTTTGTCCATCACAAATTCGCGTTTCATGATCTCATCCTTTCAAAAATCCTGAGCCGCAGGCTTTAGCCTGCGCGGTGATAAACGACCGGGTGCGGGGTGCCACGGTCAAGCTTTGCGGGTGCCCCATTTTTGCGAAGCAAGGGTGGGCGACGGAGTAGATTCGTGCATTACAAATCCATTCCCACGCCGATTCGGATCGCCTTAACATTTTCTTCTCGATATTTCCCGTCGATATTTTTTTCCCCAGCCTCTATCAGCGTATCCGCCGATATCCATCCTTGTGTAACCATCCCAGCGGCTGCGAGTGTCAGCGCGGCCGAAGCTTTGCCCGACGCTTTCTCGATCTGACGAAGATTGACTTTGCAAACCCGGGCTGATGTTTCCGGAATCTCAACATCGTCCGCTACGATCACGATCGAATTCTCATTCAGATGATCAAGCTCACCGAGTCGCTGCATACCGTCATCGCTGAGAATCACGACCAAACTCGGCTCATCGACACCCGCATATTGAATTTCCTTGTCGGCGATGATCAGACTCGACACGGAATGTCCTTTTCTCACCGTGATGGGAAAATCGTTTTGCTGGGCGGCAAATAGACCCGATCGAACCGCGACCGTACCGATCACACCCATCGCCGACTGAATGCGCTGACCTGCGGAACCGGCTACGCACAACTCTTTGCGGTCAGACCAGGAAAGTTTTTCACTCGACGAATTCTGTTTATTGAACGCGGCTTTGCCATGGCCATTCGATCGGTTCTCTTTCAGTGATGGTGATGCCTTTCCATTCGCCTGTTTACGATCAGTGACTATGCCAAATGGCATACCCAGTTTCTCAGACATCTCGTCCAGACCCGTACGCGTCAACTTGTTCGATGAAACATAGTAAGGCACGCACAATTCCCAGACATCAATCAGCGAAAAACCGGGGTGCCGCAAAGCAGTTTCAATGTACTCACGACACGAGGGATCAAACGCGTTGCAACGCGCAACATAGGAAGCACCGTTCGCGCTCACTGTTGAACAAATATCAAAAGGATGGTCCGCGACCCCGCCGGGGGTGGTCGTCGTGACGCCGCACACCGGAGTCGTCGAAGAGTGCTGACCTCCTGTCATACCAAAATTAAAGTTATTCAAGACCATGACCGTGATCCCGGCGTTTCTTCGTGCGGTGTGTACCAGATGCGCTGTACCGATTCCGCAACCCCCATCCCCGATGATCACAATAACGTTCAGCTCCGGCCGTTGACGCTTAATCCCTTCCGCGTAGGTGATGGATCGACCGTGCAGGCCATGAAACGTGTGGCAGGAGAAATATCGATCGGCGATGCCCACGCAACCGATGTCGGAAACCAGACAAACCTCGGAATCTTCAAGGCCCATGATTTCGACCGACGCAGCTAAGTGTTCCAGCACCATGCCGTGAGAACAGCCCGGGCAATAACTCATGTCGTTTCGTTTTGTGGATAAGATGTTCATGACGCTCCCCCCACCTGAGCGACCACTGCTTTGGACTCAAGAATGCTTTGCAAGATGGTTTTCGGATGGATCAATCCCCCGTCGTATCGAATCACCGATTCAACAGGCACATCAACAACGATTTTTCTTAATTCTTCCACATACAATCCGACGTTCAGCTCCGGCATAATGACGCGGGTGATATTTTTTGTCATCGCCCGACTTAATGCGTGAATCGGCACCGGCCAAAGAGTGAAAAGTGTGAGATGCGAAACCGCTACGCCCTGTTGTCGTGCCATCGTAACCGCGTCACGCGCTGCACCGTCAGCCAAGCCGTAGGAAACAACCAGTACGTTCGCATCGGCGTCAAAATCTTCCTCGATGAATTCGAGTGATTCGCGATGGGCCAGTATTTTTTCGTTCAGATGCGTGAGTTTCTTTTCGATCTTTTTGCGATCGATCGTCAACACGCCATTTTCGTCGTGAATCGATCCCGTAAATCGAACGCGCTGCGTACCACCGATGGGTGCAAAGTCCGGAACATCCTCGCTTGAACGAAACGCATAAGGTTTGAAAGGTTGATCGGCTGGCGCCGCTCGACGGAAAATCAACTCCGGTAATTCTATTTTATCAAACTCAATGGTTTGTCGAGTTAACGAAATGTCTTTGGATGCCAGCAAAATCACCGGCGTACGCAATCGTTCCGCAATGTTAAACGCTTCCACCGTCAACGAATAAGCGGTCGTAGCGTTGCTGGCGGCCAACACCGGGATGGGAAAACTTCCCGAAGTTACATGCCGCGCGAACATCACGTCCCCGTCACCCGTAGCCGTCGCCCCGCCCGTCGCCGGCCCCATCCGTTGACAATCGACAATCACCAACGGTACCTCGCCCATCTGAGCCAGGCCGATATTTTCGCTGTACAAACTCAAGCCCGGACCCGACGAAGCCGTCAGAACCCGCGCCCCAGCCATCGACGCACCGATGCACTGTCCAATGGCCGCCAACTCATCCTCGGTCTGCAATACCTGACCGGGAGTCGTAGAAAACGCTTTGATAAACTCGTTTAAGATAGAGCTGGCAGGTGTGATGGGGTAGCCGGCGACGAAATCACATTTCGCTTCAATCGCCCCGCGCACAATCGCCTGATTTCCCGTGATAAATTCTCGCAACACCGATCTCCCATCATGAGTTTTTGTATTGCTCAGCTACACGGATGTGATCCCATCCCACCGGCGCATAGCTACAGCCCAGATAGTTCGTGGCAATCTCTATTCCAGATTCAGGCTGATCTAGTGATGCTCACACCTAAAATTGTGATTTCAGTTCGTTGGGCAGGAATAAATCCCAAAAAAAACACCGCTGCCAGCTTTTCGCCAGACAGCGGTGTCGTTTTATTCGATTTTATAAAAACTAAACGTCTACGATCACTTTATTTAATTGCCGGGTGAATTTGGAAATTACCACCGCCGATGTAACCGTGTACATGATACAGCACAACAGAGGCTGGATCAGAAGTTGCATGGATGGTGATGTCATAAAAATCAGGACATCCACAATCCGCTAACGCACCAAACGATCCATCCAGCGGGCATCCCTGAGAATTACTCTGTTTTCCACTTCTTCCGGGTTCGCCGAGGTCTTCGATGTGTACGTGTACCCAATGTCTTGTCGTACCCTTCGCAGCCACCGGACCATACGGATTATCGATAATATTCTTGAATGATCCCACGCCTTCAAAATCAAGTTGCTTCGCGGGAGCGGGTCTGGCTTGAACACACCAACCTGGGTCGCTACAGGTGATGACATCAATTTCGGTATCGACGGGTGCGCTGGCTGTTCCTACATGAAACGTCCATCGACCGTCTGGACCGTCGTGTTGTACATGCGTCCACTCACCCCAGGGTTGAGGCTGTGAAGCGGTCGGAGCACCGGCTTGACCACCAAAGGTGTAGACGTTGACGCCTTCGAGTTTTTTCATCTGTCCAGAAGCACCCGTGCAGTCACCATCAACGAATACGCCGTCAAAGCAATCCACGCCGCCACCGGTCATACGACACTGCAGACTATCACAGGGAAATTCTTCTGCATCCTCACACAACACACCGAAATCTTCAGCTTGACCATTGAGGAACTCCAGGCACTGCTCCTTGGCTACGTTTACACAAACACCGCTGGGTAAATGACAGCCACGATAATCGCATTGTTCCGGGGCCAAGGTACATGGACAGGTGTAACATGAATCAGTACAGGTGTTGTCATAGTCGGGTGTACCGCCTATTTCTAAACACACCCAGGGTTGTTGATCCCAGCAGCCACCATCTTCAAAACAGCAGGCGACTTCACACCCGAAAGGGTTATCCGGACAACCACAAATGAAACCTTCGCAGGTCGTACCGGTACCGCCTTGCTCACCACCGAGCAAGTTGCATTGATCCTTGGGCAATTCTGCACAAGAACCATCCGGCAAACAGCAGGCTACGTTGGCACAGTCAGCGCCGGGCAGCGTACATTCGCAGACCATATCGGTGCAGGATGTACCCTCTGCTTGGGGATTGCCGTCAACCCAAAGGCAGTGCGCTGGCGTCGAGTCGTAACAATTGCCATCGTCAAAACAGCAGGCTGACGAACAGCCGTCATAAACTTCCGGACAACCACAGATGTAGTTGTCGCAGGAACTGCCCGTCGGGCCGCTGACACCACGACCCGAGGCGCAATCCGCTAAGTTCTTGTTGGTACACTTGCCATTCTTTGCACAACACGCTCTTGGATTGGGGTCGTCCGTCGCCATCACGGATACAGACAAAATTCCAAACACAAAAACACCCAAACAAAAAACCTCTCTGAAACGTTTCATCGATTTTTCCTTTCCCAAAAATATTTTGTTAAGCATCCAAATGTGCTTTTTAATATGATCTATCAAACCGTTGCGCGCATCACCAAGCCCCATCAAATAGTGGCCCGTGTGGAGACATGTTACGAATTGCACATCTCCCCTCTCCTATAGACTCTTATAACCGGTTGGGGATAATTTGTCAAGCTTGACTTGTCACGCTTTCATCAAATTTTCGTGAATGATCATTATCACATTCGAGAAAACAAACTAAGCGTCACCAGCTCAGATTGAATTTCATCTTCGACTTTAAGGACCGGTAAAATGTGTTTGTGTGATCGCGAAATCCAGCAAATCGATGGTATCGTTCTGATCCAGATCGAAACAGTTACACCCCGGCGCAGGAGGCCCGGCATCGGGACCGGTCATACATCGTTGGAACTGATCGTAATCGAACAGATCAACGTCACCGTCGTCTTCGCAATCGCCCGGCGGAATGCCAAACCAGAAGCCACCGGTCAACTCGTATTCACCCTCAGTCATCACACCGGCATCGAACTGTCCGATCGTTCCGGACAATTCATAATCGTCACCAGTGCTTCGCATCACGCCCCCACCGTCAATGGTAGAGCGAGTAATTTCAAACACCGGCTGACCAGCGCGGCCACTTGTGCTTGCCATCACTGTGACAATCGTGATCAATATTTTCGTTGTATTCATAGAGCGAACTCACAAATGTAGTACCTCGCCAGTGTACTACAATTCATAACTTCATGCAAGGAAAAAACATTTTAAATGTCTAAAACAGCAGATGAAACAGATAATCCAGGCGCCCGGAAAAGAGCATTTTGCGGCCCGCGAAACGCATCACATTCTTGATGTTGGATCGATAGGTGGAATGGTAACAGTGAGACGGGCAATGTAAACAGGTGTGTGACATGAGATCAACTGCACACTTTCAAGATAAAACCTATTATGATTACAAATACAAACGCCATGAATAGTTTAAAAAGGTAGCTTGGCAGATCAAGAGGCTGGCTACAATGAGAGCAATATTTAGCATTGTCGTCTTTTTCAATATAACCACAAGAACAGGTTCGTGACTTGAGATCTATCCACCGTGATTCCGGCGTTCGTATTCTTTTTGCCATTCACGGTCTGCTTTGTCTCTATGGACCTGTTTTTCTCGCTCCCACCAGCCCCAGAAAAAAGCAATAATGACCACCCAATAAATGATTCCAAATAATTCCATGGCTCATTCAATATACCCTATTTATAGTGTATACGTCAATGAAAATCACAGAAAATGTTGTCGCACACTTTCTATTGCAGTTATTAGGCATGATACCCGGTTTGCTGAGGATAGAGTGGGTTTTATCGACAGTACTACGGCGTTCAATAAGCTGTTCGGTGTCGACGAACTGTTTGATCCGTCTGGATCCGAAAGCCTTGTACATTCAACTAGTGATAGTGACTTCATCAATTTACTGGTTAGAATAAGTGGATAAATTCAGTCCGGAGAGATTGACGTCAAAGTTTACACAAGAGCCGGAATTGAGATTGATATGAAGATCATTGCAGCCCTATTATATAGCATCTTGATAGTTAGTGTTGGTTGCGGAAACAACATCTCTGCTCTTCGCGAATATAGTTCATCTGTCCCATGCACTTTTTTTGATAGCTCTATACAGTCTCTACCGTGGGATGCAGAATTACGACAATTTATTTTGGTAGATGATACCGGGTTCCCCATATGGCATTATTTTATGTTTTCTACAGGCAGAGTACAATCAATAAATCTACTTGGGAGCAGTACATCGAAAACGGTAGTATCACTAGATATTAATGGCTTAAATTTTAACGCTACTTGGATTGTACATGAAGAAGATTTTGAAACAACTGCTTTTCTTGGTAGAGGAACGACAAACCATTTATGCGATTGTATTAATGTAGAAGATGTTGAATCTATCGATGCTCAAAATGTATTTTACAAGAGTGTATTCTCTTGCTCGTGCGACTCTTTTGTTGACGAGGACTTCACGAAGGAGATAGTCTGTGAAGGTATATTAACATTGAACGAGGATTAATCATCATGACCAAACGTATTAGCTGCAGCGATTAAACTTATGATGATAAACGCACCGCAACCGAACCACTCATGTTTCATAAACGATACTCCCTGCCCATATATTTTGGCCCGTACCTGTAGACCTGAACATCTATTGAATGCTTGAACGACCCAAACAATTTAATATCTGAACGTAAGAATAGCTGAAATAGCACAAAAAGTCATGGATCGG